>JAJFLK010000015.1 GCA_021772735.1 Candidatus Sumerlaeota bacterium
CCTTCTTGGCGGTGGCTACCTCATGTTCCGTCTCATTTTTCAATTCTTGCTCGACGTCGATAAGCAGCCCTTCGGCGAGCCCTTGATGAAGCGCCTGATCGGGATGGTCCTCCTGGCGTTTTTTTCCATGCTCACGTTTTCCAATCTCGTGATCATGCTGACGACTTCATATATCTCGCGTGAGGTGGAATTTCTCATCGCGCAGCCGATCTCGCATCGGCGGCTCTTTTTCTGCAAGCTCGGCGAATCGACGATCTACAGCTCGTGGGCGTTCACGATTCTTTCGATGCCGTTTTTCACGGCAATCATTCGCTCGCATCCCGGTGGCGGAGGCGGGGTGTCGGTCTACGCCGCCACGGCGGTGATGCTCGTCCCATACGTTTTGATTCCAAGCGCTCTGGGCGCGATCGCGACGCTTGTATTGACTGCGTTTTTCCCGGCCCGCAAGTCGTTTCGGTTCGCGCTCGCACTGGGAGCATTGTCGGTCGTCGGGGCGGCTGTCAGCGGCCGGATCGCGGGGATTTCCGGCCGGCTGGGGCCGAACCCGCAGGAGAGCATCGGACGGGTCATGAAATTTATGAGCGTCGGCGATGTCGCGTGGATGCCGTCGACCTGGGTCGCGCGCGGGATTCGTTCGAGCCTGGATGGCCAGTGGGGCGAATCCCTGTTCTGGTGGGCGATGCTGGCCTCGACTTCGCTCATGACGCTTCAAGTCTGTTACTGGCTCGCCGGGCCGCTCTATTATCGAGGGTATTGCGGCTCGCGCACGTCGGGCTCGGCGCAACGAACCCGCCAGGGCGGTTTGCATCGCCTGTTCGACACTTTTGCCCGGCCGCTGCCGTCTTCGTTGCGAGCTCTGGTGGTCAAGGACTTTACGATTTTCTGGCGTGATCCGGCCCAATGGGGCCAGCTCGTCATGCTTTTCGGACTGCTTCTGTTCTATATCGCGAACCTGCGCGGCGCGGCTCAACTGAACGAGATTCCGCTCAGTCGCCCCTTCTGGCAGGGGACCATTTCGTTGTTCAATATCGGCGCCATCTGTTTCGTGCTTTCGATTCTCTCGACCCGGTTTTTTTACCCCATGCTCAGCCTGGAGGGAAAACAGCAGTGGGTGATCGGCCTCGCGCCGCTCGGGCGCACGACTCTGGTCTGGGTCAAGTATGGCGTATGTTGGGGGTGCGCGCTGGGCCTGACGTTGCCGCTCGTGGTGTTCTCTTGCTCCGTGCTGCGCGCCGACTCGTTCATTGTCATCCTGTCGTTGGTCACAGCGACGGTGATGTCCATGGGTCTCAGTTCGCTCGCGATCGGCCTTGGCGCGCTCATGCCGAATTTTTCCGAGGATAATCCCTCGCGCATCGCCAACGGCATGGGAGGGACCATCAACGTTTTCGCGAGCATGGCCTACATCTTTGTCATCGTTGTGCTCGAGGTTCCCGCAGTGGCGGTTTACGTGAACCCCGAATTAGCGCAATCGGCCCCCATACGCCTCGCGCTCTTTGCTTCTATCCCGATCTGGATTATGGCGAACGCGGTGGCGATATCGGTGCCGATGTATTTAGGTCTGCGTAACTGGCGCCGGCTGGAGTTTTGACGCTTGTCCGCCGCTCTTTGTTGACACGGCAAGAGCGCCCCGAGGATCTTTAAGCTTTGATTTTACCCGACTTTCGACAGGCTCTCGATTTGCCCCTTTGGGTTCCGCAGGCTCTGTGCCGGTTGCGCGTGGTGAAAAACCTGTGGAGAATATATGAAGAAACGGGAACCTTTACATGGCGCTTCGTTTCTAAATCACTTGTTGGGGCATTCTAATGCGTAAGCCGACTCTCTTGTTTCCTCTCCTGGCCGTGGCGGCCTGCCTGGCGCCTCCGGTCACCTCCCGAGCCGATATCATCGTCTTGACGAACGGTAAGACAATGAAAGGCATCGTCCGGGATGCCGACAGTCCGAACGAGCTCGTCTTCATTGGCGTGCATGGCAGGCTGACCATGCGGCGTTCGCGGGTCAAGGAGATCAAGAAGGAATCGCCGGGTATGGGTTACGTCCATATCGGCGACGAGTTCATGGCGCGCAGCGAATTTACGGACGCCCTCGCTTCATATCGAAGCGGATTGGATGCCGAACCCGATCTCGCCCTCGCCCGAGAGCGGATCAAAGCCGTCGAAGAAGCCATTGACGAACGAGAGAGTAATCGGCGCCGGGATCAGATCCAGTCGATCGAAGACGTGATGAGCCAAGTTCAGGCGGCGATCACCGAGGGTTCGTTTGAGACGGCCGAATCAATGATCGAGCAAGCGGATGAGCTGGTCCCGACGCCCTCTCAGAGCGAATCGCTGCGCGGCCTCGTCGGCGACCTTTATTTGAGATGGGCAGAGTTTCATCTCGATCGTCTCAACAAACCGGCCGCCGAGGAGAAACTGAACCTCGCGCTGGCTGCCGATGCGAACAATGAACAGGTCATCACATATCTGCTCCAGCTTTGGGAAGATCAGCCCGGCAAGAAAGAGCGCATCCTGCAGATCTACGAGACCGTCCTTGAGCGCAAGCCCGAGGATATGGTTCTGCGTCGCAAGGTCGCGGATCTGCATTACGAGCTGGGCCACCTCGAAGAATCTGTCTCGATTTATTTGAAGATATACGAATCCTCGGATCGATTCAGATCCACGACGCTTGAGGCTCGGATCGTTGAAGTTCTCGGGCGGCTGCATCGCCAGTTCGCGATGAACCAGGATTTTGAGCAGGCCATCGCATTTTACAGAATGCACGAATCCATGGGCGGCGAAGAGAACCCGCAGCTCCTCGCGCTATACGAATATCTAAATCATGCTCGATCCGTAGACGGCGCCGGCCTTGAAGGTCGCCTTGAGCTGGCGGCGTTTGCCGAAGAGCGGCGCCTCGATGAACGTGCCTTGCGCGATTACCGTCGTGCGCTTGAGCTCGTGCCCGATAATCAGGCTGCGCTGGACGCTCTGAATCGATACGCGCTCGACCTAATCGGTCAGGCGCAGAATCAGTATGAGCATGCGGATTATTACCTCGCCAAAACGCTCGCCGAGCGCGCGCGGCGTGAATTCCCCGAATCGCGAGAGGCGGCCCTGCGTTCAGCGGAAATCGTCTCGCTCTCCCAGACCGAGATCGTCCGGGACAAGCGCGAGAAGCGCGAGCTATCGCGTGAATACATCAAACGCGGCGACGAGTTTTTCAGCCGTGGCGAGCAGTTCTATCGACGAATTACCGACACGCAGCAGATCGTCTCTTCTCCGGTGGCTTCAGATAAATCCGAAGCGATCCGCAACTTTCAGTATGCGATCGACGCATACGAGACGGCGAAGCAACTCGATCCAAGCCTGGCGAGCGAAGCCGGCTCGCTGGTCGACGTTCAGATTACCGAATCGCGGCGGCGGCTGCGCCAACTGCAGGCCCCGGCGCCGCAGGTCGGTTTCAGCGCGCGCAATCTTTCGGGCAGCTTCCGTTGATCCGTGCGGTTCCTCGGTCAGCCAATCGCGAATTCACGTCGAGGGCCGGGGGCTAAGGTCTCGCCTCATCTTGCGGGGCTGCATCCACATCCTCACACTAACTCTCGCCGACCCCGCTGCCTCCATATGTCCTTGAAAACACAGAGGATAAAACGACCCCGTTAAGGGCCACGACCCCATCGACAAGGCCGTGACGCCCTGCGATTCAGGTCTTGCCCCGCACGTATCCCGGGCATGGATTATGCTCAATATCTGATGGGGCTGAAGCCTTCCCCACGAACCTTCGATGATCGCCATGGAGCCGCCACGATGATGAACCTCAGCCAGCACCGCCGATTAGGCGAATTGCTCGTCGAGGCCGGGGCGATCACGCCGGAGACGCTCGATGAGGCGATTCCCGAACACGAGCGCACCGGCGAGCGGCTCGGCGAAGTCCTCCTCAAGCTCGGCCACGTGACCGAGGAAGACTTGAAACGCAGTCTTGCCCGGCAGCTTGGAATCGCTTTCGAATCACTGATCGGAATCAAAATCCAAGACGACGTCATCGCGCTAATGCAGGCGCGAAGTGTCGAACATTTCAACGTCGTCCCTCTCCGGCTCGTCGGGGATACGCTGCACGTTGCGATGTCTGATCCGCTCGATGTCCGCAAGCTCGACGAGCTGCGCCTCCATTTGACGCGAGACATCGAACCGGTCTTCGCCACGGATAAGGACATCCGCGAGGCCACAAAGATTTATTACGGCATCGGCGGGGGGACGATGGAGGGGATGATCGCCAAGGATGATTCGGCAGACGTTGTCGAGCTCGATCTTGATCTTGTCGACGACATCTCCGAAGGCGCTCAAGACGCCTCGATCGTTCGCTTCGTGAACCAGATCATCATGGCCGCGATCGAGGACCGCGCGACCGACATTCACATCGAGCCCCTGGAAGATCACCTCCGCATCCGATACCGGATTGACGGTCTGCTTTACGAAGCTGCGGTGCCGGCTTCGATCCGTTCGTTCCAATCGGCCATTATCTCGCGAATCAAGATCATGGCCGAGATGAATATCGCCGAGCGCCGCCTGCCACAGGACGGCAAGATCGTGATCCGCAAAGGCAACGAAGATTACGACCTTCGAGTCTCGACCATCCCGACGCCCTACGGCGAAAGCGTCGTGATGCGAATCCTCTCGCGCACTTCGGAATTCGTCACGCTGGAGCGCCTCGGGTTTGCCGGGGCTCACCTCGAGATGCTTCGCAATATGATCACGCGTCCGCACGGCATCGTTTTCGTCACCGGGCCGACCGGCAGCGGCAAGTCCACGACGCTCTATGCCGCGCTGAACGAGATCAATCGGCTCGACCAAAAGATCATCACCATCGAAGATCCGATCGAATATCGCATCGACGGGGTCTCGCAGATTCAGGTCAATCCTCCCATCGGTTTATCGTTCGCGCATTGCCTGCGGACGATTCTTCGTCAGGATCCCGATGTCATTATGGTCGGCGAGACTCGCGATACAGAGACCGCGCAGATCACGATCCGCACCGCGCTGACCGGCCATCTGGTTTTCTCTACGCTCCATACGAACGACGCCTGCTCGGCGGTGACCCGACTGCTCGATATGGGGATCGAACCGTTTCTAATTTCGTCTTCGATCGAGGGTCTGCTCGCCCAGCGGCTCGTCCGCGTGCTTTGCCCGGACTGCAAGGTGGCGTACAAGCCCGAACCATCGCGCCTGGCGCGGGTCAACGTCACGAACGATTCAACTGCGGATATCGAGATTTACAAGACCCGCGGATGCGAGCGTTGCCGATACACCGGTTTCCGAGGAAGAACGGCCATCTACGAATTGGTTCGAATCACTGACGACTTCCGGCGTCTGGTCGTCGATAAGTCCTCGGCCAATATTCTTAAGAACTGTGCCTTGGCCGACGGAATGAAGCCTCTGCGCCACGACGGCTGGGATAAGGTCAAGGCGGGAATCACGACGATCGACGAGGTCTTGCGCGTGACGCTTGAGGACGAGATGATGACGGGGGATGCTCCGGGGCCCGGCGCCGACGCGCCTCCGCAGCCGGTGATTCAGGTTCCCGATATCGAATTGCCGCAGGCTATTCCGTCCCCCGAGGCGTCCCAGGCCCCCGACGCCCCGGGTCGCCCCGTGTCCGAACCCGAAAGCCGAAAGCCGCCCGGTGGCCCCGCGGCACTCTGAAGCGCGCGGCTGCCTTCTCTCCATGCCCTACTTCACTTACAAGGCCAAAGACGGCAAAGGCGAGCTTATCAACGGCACGCTCGAGGCCGAGAGCCAGTCCACCGTCATCAGCCGCCTGCAGACGATGGGTTACTTCCCGCTTGAGATCGTCGGCGCGCCCGAGGACGAAGAACCCAAGGCCATTGGCGCGCGGTTTCGCCGGCTCGCCCAGGCTTCGGAGAGGATCAAGACCAATGACCTGACGATCTTCTATCGCCAGATGAGCGATCTCGTCAGTGCGGGAGTTCCGCTGGTCAAGTCGTTGGGCATCGTCAAAACACAGTCCGATAACGATACCTTGCGTCGCCTGCTCAGCAAGGTCGATCAGGATGTCCAGGGCGGCGATACATTTGCCAGGGCTCTCGGGCGCCATCCCCAGGCGTTCGATAAACTTTCTGTCGCCATGATCCGCGCGGGCGAGGCCGGCGGCCTGCTCGAAGAAACGCTCGATCGGCTTGCAGACTTCGCCGAGCAGGAAGAGGAGGTCCGCGGCAGGGTTCGCAGCGCGCTTGCCTATCCCGTCATCATGATTATTGCCGGCGGGCTGGCCGTCGGCGTGCTGGTGACGTTTGTCATCCCGCGAATCGTGACGATCTTCGAAGACCTCCAGCAGACGCTACCGTTGATGACGCAGATTCTGATTGCGGTCACAGACTTTCTGTCGTCCTTCTGGCTGTTGGTTCTTGCCGGCGCCGTCGCGGCGGTGGCTCTGGCTCGGCGTTACGTCTCAACCGATGCCGGACGCGTCGCTTTCCATCGGACCCTGCTCAAGATTCCGGTTCTTGGCGAGGTGCTTTTGAAGCGAGAGATCGCCCGCTTCACCCGCACGCTCGGCTCGCTTGTCCGCAACGGTGTTCCGATTTTGAACGCTCTTGATATTGCGAGCGAAGTCCTCACGAACGTCATCATCCGCGAGGAGATCGCGCGAATTCCCGAGGGGATCACCCAGGGGGGCGGGATGGCCGCGACGCTGCGCGGCTCGCAGTTCTTTCCGCCCGTTGTTATCAACATGATCGCGATCGGCGAGGAAACCGGAAACCTGCACAGCGTCCTGCTCAAGGTGGCCTCGTCTTATGAGATTCAGGTCGATCGTTCAGTCAAGACGTTGACCTCAATCATCGAGCCACTCATCATCCTCGTGATGGGACTCCTGGTCGGGTTCATCGTGATCTCGATGCTGTTGCCCATCTTCGAGCTCGATCCGACGAAAGGTTGATCGTGAGACGCGGAGTCACTCTCATCTCCCCGGCTCGTGGCATGACCTTCATGGAGGTCCTGCTCGCGATCACGATCATGCTCGTGCTGCTCTCGCTTGCGCTGCCCAAGATGGGTGGCATGTTCCGCAAGAACCGCCTCCAGGCGGATGCGCGGACCCTGACCGGGGCCCTTCGATACGCGCGCCACGCCGCCGTGCTCTCGGGCCTGGGGACGCAGATCGTGATCAATCCCATCGAGGGTCAGTATCAAATTCAGATCGTCGAGATCGAAGGCGACGGCCGGGTGACGGTTCTGCGGCCGGGCGATTATCCAAAGACTGTTCGGCTGAGCGACGATGTGCGCGGCGAAAAACTTCTCTCCGAAGAAGTTTTCTTCACGCTAATCCATTCGGGCGCAGAGCTTTCTGACGGCGAGTTCCCGCGAATCATTTTCCATCCCGATGGTTCGGCGAGCCCGGCCTCGATCGGCCTCCAGAACAACGAGGGCAAGGCTGTCGCGATCAGCGTCTATCGCACGACCGGTATGGCACGCGTCGAGGAAGGCCGGCCCGTGCTGCCGCGTAACGTCCGGCCGCTTTATCTCCTTGAAGGAGAAGGTATCTACGAAGATCTGGGCTTCTAGCGCGTTCGCCGGGCGCATGGGTCATCATCTGATGCGCGGCGAACATTTCCCCGCCCAAGATTCCGATCTGTCACCATGACTCCAGGATTCTCAACATCTCCAGGCGCCGGCGATGCTCGAAGCGCGCGTCGTGGCGCCAAGCGCGCGTTCGTGCTTCTTGAAGTCCTCGTGTCGCTGACAATTCTTGCCGTGACGGTCTCCGCCGTCCTTCGATCGTTTTCTCAATCCTTCAACGCCGCGCGAAGGCTTGAGGTCGAGACGCAGGCGGGCTTCTTCGCGCAACAACTCCTGGACGAGTTCGAAACCAATCCTCCGCCCGAAGGCGCATCGGAAGGCGGTTTCGGCGACGATTACAGGCAATACTGGTTCCACGTCGAGGTGGATTACGAATATCCGGACTATGAATCCACCTCGCGGCGCGAAGAGATTTCCGAGTTCTTTCCCCTGCGGCACATCACCCTTGAGGTGAATTACGACAACGGTTCGACGCGCGCCTTTCGCGCGATCAGAATCGAATCCGCCATCATCGGCTTCGAGCGGTTCACCTCCGAGGCACGATCGCAACTGCAGTTCTATTGAGGTTGTCACGTTTGTTTATGAGGTACTCAGAAATACGCTCCCGAATCCTTGCCCGAGGTTCCGCCGCTCGTCCTGGGTTCACGCTGCTTGAGGTCATCCTTGCGACGACGATCTTCGCCATTACGATCTCCGCCCTTTTCGTGACGTTCAGGACGGGGATCCGCGCCTGGGAGACCGGGCATCTGGCTTCGGAAACATTTCAGACGGCGCGAATCGCCAAAGATGTGGTCGTCCGTGACCTGCACAACATTGTTTACAGCTTCGACCTCCCTTCGGGCCAGGGCGGCGCGCAGCCCGAGGGATACGTCGTGCCGCCTGGCCTGAGCGTGACGCTGCCGATGCCCGGCGATCCGGGTTTCCCCTTTCCCCTTCCGCCGGGATTGGAATCCTGGCAGCGGGGGACGATCTCAGCCGGCGCAACGGAGAGCAATTATCAGGGGGGGGGATTTTCTATACTTTCCCTCTATCGCGATCCTCGAAATTACAATACCGGCATGCTCGATCCCGCGTTCATCGACGATCTGGATACCAATGATGACGGAACCGCCGATATTGTTATCGATTTCGATCAGAACGGAATCCCCGATCTGCCGGTCGATACCAACGCCGACGGCGTGCCGGATACCATGGTCGCGGGTCCTCCGGTTTTCTCTCCTCCGATCGATCTCTCGATGAAAGGAACCGACGGCGCGGAGAATCCGCTCATCGATAAACTTGAATTTGCGCGCCGCGTTCGCCCTCGTTCAGAGCGCGAGCTTGAGAATCTTGGTCTGATGCGCGTTCGCTACTACGTGACCGACGGAGTCTTGTATCGAGAGGAATTCTCATCATTTCAGATCGGTCGTTCCGAATCGGACTCCGAGGTGAACACAACGACGAATGACCCCGACGCGAACGAACGAGCTTCGAAGCTGTTCTATGTCCCGGGCGAAGTCGGCGGGGGAGCGACCTATTCCTCTGATGATGGGTTCGAATCGGCCGCCGTTGCGCCGCACGTGCTCGCGAACGTTGCCGAGCCGCTGTGCGAAGGCGTCGAGATGTTCAATATCACGTACGGTTACTACAAATTCGATCGGTGGAACGAGGCCTCGGACTGGGATTCAGACAGTTTCCGGTATCGGTTTCCCGCAGCCGATCGATCGGATCAATCCGTCAGTGACTTGCTTGATCCGCGCAATCGCCCGATGCCGGCCGGATCCGGCCCCGGTGCGATATCCGAATCCGCTTACGCCCCTCGCCCGCGTGCGGTCCGTCCGCGTCGATCCCGCCGCAGAGGCGATGACTCCGAGGATTCCATCGGACGTATTGACGCGGCACTGGGCCGAAACCTTGCTTTGATGAACGAGAATCTTGTCAGCTTCACCGTCGCGCCTGATGGCCTGCCGGCATACATCGCCGTGCAATTGGGAATCCGAGCTTCGTCGGGCAAGAACGGCCGGATGAAATCATTCACGTTCTTCACATCGATCCCAATGTCGCGCGAGCTTTTCGACACGACAATCATCGACGAAACCGACCGGCTTGATCTTCTCTCGCGAACGCCCGAAGAGCCGCCCGATTCCGAGATCAAGAAGTTCTGGGAGTGAGGCTTGCCGTGATGCATGAGACGACAAACGAAACCTTTCCGAGGCGGGCCATACCATGATTCATCCGTTGGGCGCCGGCCTTCGGTATCGCCGGTCGGTCATCCTCATCCTTACGTTGTGGATCGCGATGATCCTTACAGTCATGGCCTATTCGACGGCCTACGAGTTGCGCATCAACTTGCGCCTGGCGCGGCAGAGTCAGGATCAGTTGCGGGCGCGGGCTCTGGCGCGCACCGGTCTGGCCAAGGCCGTCATGGATCTACGGAACGATAAACTGCTTGGCCGCGCCGATCCGCGCCGGTTGCTGAACGATTGCTTCGTCGACGTCTGGGCCCAGACTGAGGACAAGACGGACATTCGATTTGGCGGCGGGCGATACACGGTTCGCGTCGAAGACGAACAGGGCAAGCTGAACATCAATTTTATCGATCAACGGTCCGCACCGATTCTGGGTTTCGTTCTGTTTCGCATTGCCGAGTTCGATATTCAGACGGCCAACATGCTTTCGTTCATGATTCTGGACTATCAGGATTCGGATTCGATTTCGATGGCCGGTCAGGGTGAGAGCGAGTTCATGTTTTGGACCCAATGGGCGCATGACGCGATGCCCTCCGAAGTTGATGAAGAATGGACTTTCATCCCTCGCAATAGCCAGATTCTTACGCTCGAAGAGTTGCTTCAATTCCCTGGCATCACGCTGAAGCTTCTCTATGGCGACCCGCGCGAGGTCGATCGCCGCCGTCCGCGGAGCCTACGGCGGAACGAAGATGAATCCAGTATTCTGGCCGATTACATCACGCTCGGCCCGGTCAACTCGCTCAACATCAACACTGTCTCTCAAACCGTTCTCGAAGGGCTACTGCGCGTTGCGCTGGCCAGTCCCGGAGGCGCGCCGGGGATCGCCACAAAGGTCGCCGATTACCGCCGGTCTCGCGAGCGCGAGCGCGAAGATTCCGCATGCATCACGAATATTCTCGAGCTTGAATCTGCGGGACTGGACCGGCGCTCGATCAATGACATGCTGAACATCATGCCCATCGGAACCATCTCAACCCTGTTCACGATCACTTCGCGCGGGGAGTACGGCGGCATCAGCAAGACGATTCAGGTCCGGGTCGAGGCGCGCGTGGAGCATTATCGAATCAACCCGGACGTGCCGGATACCTACGGGCGCCGGGGCGGCAATCGACGTCCTCGATTGCGCGACCGCGACCTTGAGGTGATCGACCCCGCAATTCGGGTTGTCGCGATGAGGGAGCTATAAGGCTTCTCTCCGTGTGCTGGGTCGCGGGCACGCACGCCTCCAAGAATGAAGAGAGCCCCTCCGGAGAGGGGCTCTCAATACGCATGGGTTTTCAGTTCGACCGCCGGTCTTAACCCACGTGATCGATCATCTTGAACATCGGCAGGAACATCGAGATGGCGATGAAGCCAACGATGAGACCGAGAAAGCAGATCAGCAGCGGTTCGATAAGCGAGGTGAGACCGTCGACCGCCGTGTCGACCTGGTCCTCATAGAAGTCCGCGATCTTGCTTAGCATGGTTTCCAGAGCGCCCGTGCGTTCGCCGACGTCGATCATCCGAACGACCATCGTCGGAAAGACTTCGCCTTCTTTGAGCGGCCCCGCGATGCTTTCTCCGCTCTGGATGCTCGCTCGCGTTCGCAGAACTTCGGCTTCGATGACGACGTTGTTCGCGGTCTTCGCGACGATGTCGAGCGCCGCCAGAATGTTCACGCCCGAGCGGATCAGGGTTCCGAGTGTCCGGGTGAATCGAGCGACCGCCACCTTCATGAAGAGGGGGCCGAATACGGGCATCTTCAGCTTGTATTTGTCGATCAAGTACCTGCCGAGCTTTGTCTTGCCCGCCTGCCAGATGAGCAGCACGACTCCCGCGACCGAAAGCGTAAGAACCAGGGCGTTATAGCGCAGCGTATCGCTGATAAAGACGGTGATCTTGGTCATCGTCGGCAGGTCGGCGCCGAGGCCATCGAAGATGTCATTAAAGACGGGCACGATCTTGACCATCATGAAGATCGTGATGCCGGTCGCGACGAACGAAACGACGGCCGGATACATCACCGCTGATTTCACCTTGCGTTGGATCGACGCCACTTTTTCAAGATACGTGGCGACCTGGTCCAAAATGGTATCGAGCATACCGGCGGCCTCGCCCGCCTTGACCATGCTTACGAAGAAAAGACTGAACATCTGAGGGTGCTTCTGGATCGCTTCGGTCAGGGAAGCGCCCGTTTCCACATCGCGCTCAACCTGCGTAAGGATTTTCTTGATCCGCTCTTTGTCGGACTGCTCGGCGAGGATGTTGAGAACCTCCATCAGCGGCAGGCCTGCGCGGATCATCGTCGCGAATTGGCGACTCATGATCACGATATCTTCAATCTTGATCGCTCCGCCCTTACCCCGAGTCACCTTGATCGGCTTGGAAGCCGCGCCGATCTCGATCGATGTTGGGATGAGGCTTTGCTCGCGGAGGATTCGAGCCACGGCTGATTCGTCCGTGGCCTCGGTCTTCCCGGTGACCATTTTGCCTTGATGCGTTCGAGCGACGTACTGATAAACAGGCATGTCCTTACTCCGTTTTCTTCTCTTCTAATTCGTCGGCGACTGTGTTCGAGACCACTTCCTCGATCGTCGTTCGACCTTCAAGAATCTTTCTGTTCCCAGACATTCTGAGCGTCTGCATTCCCTCTCCGATCGCGAGGCGCTTGAGCTCTTGCGTCGGAACGTTTCCGATGACCGCGTCACGCAGCACATCGATCATCGGCATGACTTCATAGAGCGCCTGGCGGCCCTTGTATCCGCTTCCGTTGCAGGTTGCGCATCCGCGGCCCTGGAAAAACTCTTCTGTCGCTCCGGCCTGGATCTGCGCTTTGACGATGGTTTCTTCGGCCGGCGTGACCTTTTCTTTGCACTCCCGGCAAATCCTGCGGACCAACCGCTGCGCAACCACCATGTTCAGCGAGGCCGTCACAAGGAAGGGTTCCACACCCATGTTCGTCAGGCGGTTCACAGTGCTCGGGGAGTCGTTCGTATGGAGCGTCGAGAGAACAAGATGTCCCGTCAGCGCCGCCTTGATCGCAATTTCGGCGGTCTCAAGGTCGCGAATCTCACCGACCATGATGATATCGGGATCCTGGCGCAGGAAGCTTCGAAGGCCCTCGGCAAACGTCAGACCGATGCCGGGCTGCGCGTTGACCTGATTGATGCCGATGAGCTGATATTCAATCGGATCCTCGATTGTCGTGATGTTTTTGGCCGGATCGTTGATCGTCGAGAGAGCCGAATAAAGTGTCGTCGATTTACCGCTACCCGTGGGGCCGGTGATCAAAACCATTCCCCACGGCAATCTGATGCTCGCGTCGAACTGTGACAGCGAATCTGTCTCGAAGCCCAATTCGGTCAGGTCGAACATCAGGTTGCTCTGGTCGAGGAGGCGGATGACGATCTTCTCGCCGTGGGCCACCGGGAGGGCGCTCACACGGAAGTCGACCATCTTGTCCTGGTATCGCACGCGGAAACGCCCGTCCTGGGGGAGGCGTTTCTCGGCGATATCCATGTCGGAAAGGATTTTAATTCTCGACGTAATCGCGTTCTGAAACTTTTTCGGTGGCGGCGTCATCTCCTGGAGCACGCCGTCCAGGCGATATCGAAGCCGCAGGTTCTTCTCATACGGCTCGACGTGAATATCACTGACGCGATTCTTGATCGCCTCGGTGATCATCAGGTTCACGAGCTGGACGACGGGCGCGTCGTCCGCCTCGATGGAGAGATCCGGCGATTCTTCATCATCCTCGCCCGCCAGCTGCATCTCTTCGTTTTGAAGCACCTTGACTTCGGCGTCGGTTATATCCTTGAGCGCCTCCTCGAAGTCATCGGTCCCCGATCCGTAATAACGCTCAATCGCTTCATTGATGTCGGATTCGAAGCTGATCACCGGAACGATCTGGCATTTGGTCAGCAGTCGCAGCTCGTCGAGCAGGTAGATGTTGGAGGGGTCGGCCAGCGCGATCGTCAGAGTGTCGTCGGTTCGGTCCACCGGGACGATGCGATAGCGTTTGACGATGGCTTCGGGAATGCAGTCCAGAATCTCGCGGTCAATCTCGTAATGGGAAAGCGTGATAAAGGGAACATTGAGCTGCTTGCCCAGAGTCGCCGCCATCTCCCACTCCGTGACGGCACCCTGCTCGATCAGTGTGCGAACCAGGCTTTCGCCCGTCTCTTTCTGCCGATCCAGACCGCTGTCGAGTTGCTCTTGCGAGACGATCTCGTCGTCGAGCAGAAGCTCCCAGAGTTTTCTTTCCATTGCGGTCGGCATCGTATCGTTAGCCCTGACTTCTCAGTTCAGTCTGTGCCCACGAGTCTGGCCGGGCACTTTTGGCGATGGCGGTATCCGGACTTGCCCAGTGAGCGAACGGTCCCGCAGATACGACCTGCGGATAAATCGCTTGCTCCGCCCCCGTTCTGGAGGCGCGCGCCCATACACTCTAACGGCCAGCTGAAACCCAAACATTAGGGAGAAGAAGAAGCTCATGCCTGGTCTTTTCTGGGAGCTTGATTGCCCGGAGGCGCGGTGAAATTATGGGTAGAATTGGGTAGGCTCGATTTTTCGGCCCAAAAGCGAGGAGTTATCACCCCTTGGTTCATCGAATTGACGCCTCCGGAGCCGGTCGATTCGACCCGCCGGTTCTCCCATTCGACGACCCCGCAGTGCAGTTCGGCGCTGCGGGCCTCTTCGAGACTCTCCGGGTCGAAGCTGGGAAGCCCCACCTGTTTCGCCCCCATATGGACAGGCTTGAGGCCTCCGCCGGCCGCTGGAGGCTCCGCCTGCCCTGCGACCGTTCTGAACTGCTTGAGATCTGTGCGCTCGAATCCGCTGCGCCGGGTTGTTCCGAAGTCTGACGTCTGAGAATCTCGGCCGGCCCGGCGCCGGGACCGCTGTCGGAGGGATCCGCTCCCGCCCCCGCGCGCGTGTG
>JAJFLK010000141.1 GCA_021772735.1 Candidatus Sumerlaeota bacterium
ATACTGCCCGGGTCGGGTCAGATTTATCGCCAATCAGGCTCCAAGTTTATCCCGATCGCGGCCCAATCGCCTGTCCTCAGGCTCTTTAGGCCAGGCGACCCAAGCGACGGCAAGGCAATCGAATCGATGATTATCGGCGTCCCCAAAGAAACTTTTCCCGGCGAGCGGCGCGTCGCGTTGACGCCACCCGTGATGGCGCCGTTGGCCAAGGCAGGCTTCGAGGTCATCATCGAAGCCGGCGCCGGCGAGAGCGCAGGATTCTCGGACGAGGAATTTACGGAAAAAGGCGCTTCGATCGAGACCGACCGCGCCGTTATTTTCGATAAGGCCGACGTGATCGTTCAGGTGCGCGCCGGCGGGGCAAACCCCTCGGCCGGTGCTGAGGACATCAAGCTCCTGCGCCGCGATCAGGTGCTGATCGGCCTGATGCAGCCTCTTGACGAACCCAAATCCGTCGGCACGCTGGCCGAGACCGGCGCGGTGGCCTTCGCGCTGGAATTGTTGCCGCGCATCTCACGCGCGCAGAGCATGGACGTGCTTTCTTCGATGGCGATGATCGCCGGATACAAGGCGGTCCTGATGGCGGCCGGCGAATCGCCTCGCATGTTCCCGATGATGATGACCGCTGCCGGGACGGTAAAGCCGGCGATCGTCTTCGTCGTAGGCGCGGGTGTGGCGGGATTGCAGGCGATGTCGACCGCGCGTCGGCTCGGCGGCGTCGTCAAGGCGATCGACGTGCGAGCCGCGGTCAAAGAGGAAGTCCAGAGCGTCGGAGCGGAATTCATCGAGATCAATATCGAGCAGGACTCCGGCGACACCGGCGGCGGCAAAGGCGCCTACGCCAAAGCCCAGGACGAAGCCTTCTACGTGCGCCAGCGCGAACTCATGGCCGAGCATGTCGCGACGAGCGACATCGTCATCACGACCGCAGCCATCCCCGGGCGTCGCTCGCCGATGCTCATCAGCGGCGAGATGGTCGCCTCTATGCGCAATGGATCGGTGATCATCGACCTCGCTGCCGAAGGCGGCGGAAACTGCGAACTAACCAAGGCGGGCGTAACCATCAGCGAGCACGGGGTCGTGATCGCCGGGCCAACGAACATCGCCTCCACCGTTCCGTATCACGCGAGTCTCATGTATTCGCGCAATATCACGAAGTTTCTGCTCCACCTTTATCCCGAAGGCAGGCTCATGCTCGATCTCGAAGAGGAGATTGTGCAGGGCACGCTGCTGACTCATCAGGGCCAGGTCGTGCAGCCGCGCATCCGCGAGCTGCTCGGACTCTCCGCAACCGCGCCGGCCGAAAAGGACAGCTAAACCATGGATCCCCTTGTCGTTGGGTTCACCGTCTTTGTGCTTTCGATTTTCATCGGCTTTGAGCTCATCACCAAAGTCCCGGCGACTCTGCACACGCCGCTCATGTCGGGCTCGAACGCCATCTCCGGCATTACGATCATCGGCGCGCTGCTCTCGGCGGGGGCGGGCCACAGCGCGCTGACGAGTATCCTGGGTTTCCTCGCCGTCGTGTTTGCGACGATCAATGTCGTCGGCGGGTTTCTCGTCACGCACCGGATGTTGGCGATGTTCCGGGCGAAGAAGCGCTAAACGATGTCTGATCAAATCATCAACCTCACCTACCTCGCAGCGGCCGTGTTTTTCATCATGGGCCTCAAGGGACTCGGGCGGCCGAGGACGGCCGTGCGTGGGAACCTGCTCTGCGCGATCGGCATGCTGATCGCCATCGTCGTGACCCTGCTCGACGCGCGCATCATCGGATTCGGAACGATCATCGCCGGCGTCGCCGTCGGCGGCCTGATCGGCCTCGTCCTTGCCGTCAAGATCGAGATGACCGCGATGCCGCAGCTTGTTGCGGTCTTCAACGCGCTGGGCGGTGGGGCTTCAGTCCTGGTCGCCGGCTCGGAGCTGATCAGCGCAGACCCCGAAGCCGGCACGACGCTCTACGCGCTGGCCTGGGCGGTTTCGGCCACAGGCATTATCGGATCGATAACCTTCTGGGGATCCATGGTGGCCTTCGCCAAGCTCCAGGGGCTGGTCTCGGACAAGGCCGGGCGCATCTCCGGCCGCAATATCATCAACATCATTCTCGGCCTCGCGGCCCTCGGGCTAGCCGCATGGCTCGGGGCGAACCCAACGGCGACTTGGGCCTACGGCGCGCTCGCACTGGTCTCGGCGGTTCTGGGGCTGACCATGGTGCTTCCGATCGGCGGCGCGGATATGCCCGTCGTGATCGCGCTGCTCAATTCGCTCTCCGGGCTGGCGTGCTCGACCGCCGGGTTTGTCTTTAACAACAACGGCCTGATCATCTCCGGCTCGCTGGTCGGCGCCTCGGGACTGATCTTGACGCAAATCATGTGCAAGGCGATGAACCGATCGCTCGGCAGTGTCCTCTTCGGCAAGATGCAGGCTGCGGCCAGCGACGGCCCAACGGCCGACGCCATTTACGAAGGTAAAATCAAAGCCGCGGGCGCCGAAGAGATCGCCATGCTGCTTGAGACC
>JAJFLK010000142.1 GCA_021772735.1 Candidatus Sumerlaeota bacterium
GGTTCGCCGGGTTCGCGCGGGTCATTGCTTGATTTGGTTCCAGATGTCATCCATATCTTCCAGTGACATATCTTTGAGCTCGCGCCCCTGTCGTTCGGCCTCGGCTTCGACCTTATGAAACCGCCCGGTGAATTTGCGAGACGCGCCCGCGACGGCGTCTTCCGCTGAAATGTTCAGGAAGCGCGAGAGATTCACAAGGCTGAAAAGAAGGTCGCCCAGCTCGTCTTTCATCGCGTCCTCATCTTTATGCTCAGCGGCCTGCAAGAACTCTTCGACCTCTTCGCGGACCTTCTGAACCACCGGCGCGGTCTCGGTCCAATCGAACCCGACGCGCGAGGCCTTTTCCTGGAGCCGCTGCGCACGTTGAAGGCCGGGCAACGCGACAGGAACCCCGTCCAAAGCCGAATGTCGATCTCGCCCGGCGCTCTCGGCCTTGTCCCGTTTCTCGGCCTGCTTGAGCTGCTCCCAATTCTTGAGAACCTCCTCAGAATCTTCGGCGGTGCCCGAGCCGAAAACGTGTGGGTGGCGATAGATGAGCTTGTCACAGATCTTCTGATACACATCTTCGAGCTTGAATCGGCCTGCACGCTCGGCCAGTTCGGCGTGAAATATGATCTGTAGCGCGACGTCTCCCAGCTCTTCGCACAGCTCGGCGCTGTCTCCGCTCTCGATCGCCTCGCAGGCCTCATACGCCTCTTCGATCAAATACTGCTTGAGCGTCTCGTGCGATTGCTCACGATCCCACGGGCAGCCGCCCGGATCGAGCAGTCGCTTCATGATGACGCGCAGCCTCGCAATCGGATCTTCGATCGCCCGGATTGTATCAACGTCGAAGTCTGAAGTTTCGGACATGCGCGGGGGGGCCTGGTTCGTCTGACGATTGTGCGAGGTCTTGGGCGGCGCGTTCTCGGCGCGACCGCGCGTGATACGCCCGGGAGCGCATGTCGTCTGCCCCATTGGGGGCGGAACACGCAGGCGGAGATTCTGACACAGCCGACCAGTTGCTCAACGAAAAAACTGAGGGGAATCGTTTTTCGGGCTTGCGCGATCGAAATCGAGGGGGTAGCTTTTCACTTGACGCCGTGCCCGAAGCACTGAAATCAAGCGTCTTACATGAGAACTCGAAAGGAGGAATCTAAGGCCCGAAGAGGCCGAAAAACGAGGCGGTCGCCGGCAGGCCCATTGCCTGCACGAGCCCCGGGTTCGTTTTACGAACAATTGAATCGCTTCGGCTTGCCTTCTTAGGGCTGGCGTGCCGAAGTTAACTCCAGTCCCACGTTCCACGTTGACTGTTGATCCTGTTGAGGAAAGCCATCCGGAATTCATGCCTTTACGGCATCCCGGAGGTTCACGCAGAAGTTGGAGGAAGATTGAATGTCTCAGACGCAAACCGCCGTCTCATCACGCCCTCAAACCCGGAAACTATTCTACCGCATAAATGAAGTGGCCCGGATCACCGGACTCAAGCCGTATGTGCTGCGCTATTGGGAAAGCGAGTTCGATGAACTCACGCCCGAGAAGGATCGCTCGGATCAGCGCAGGTATCGCGATAAGGATGTCCTTACCATCCGTGCGATCCAGAAGTTGCTTCACGATGACAAGTACACGATCAAAGGCGCCCGCGCGAAACTGAAGGGCGAAGTCCGGCTCATGCGCAAAGGCGCCAGAGCCGCTACTTCCGCCTCACCCGTCGCTTCTTCTGGAAAGAAGCGCACCGCGGCTTCAACGCTCAGCGCCGCGCCGGCACCTCGGACTTCACGCAAGAAGACGAAAGGCACCCGAGGCGCAGCGACATCGAACATGACGCTTGGCCAGACGCTGCATCATCTTCGCAATGAAGTTGCCGAATTAATCGAGATACTCGGGGGCTGACCCGCCCCGACGTCCGCCATCGTCAGTTGATTGAATGTGCTCGGGATTCAAATCCCGGGAGGGGCACATTCTGTCTTCTGCCTCCGCGTCGTCTCGTCTGACTTTTTCGATTTCTGTGTGCGCGCTTGAATTGCTCTGCCTTGCTCTCGAAACCGGACTCGTGTAGTTTTCCGCAATCATGAGTCCGCCCCCCGAATCAAATCCACCTTCCCAAAAACATCTCGACGAAACGCCGCGCTGGCTTGGTTACTTTGTCGTCGTCGAAGGCATCGACGGCACGGGGAAATCGACGCTCGTCGGAGGCCTTGCCGAATCCTTGCGCGGGCGCGGCATCGCCTGCGTGACGAGCGGCGAGCCGACCGACGGGCCTCATGGTCGCAAGATCCGCGAGCTCGCCAAATCCGGTCGATACGATGTCTCGCCCGAAGATGAACTCGCTCTCTTTATCGAAGATCGCAAAGAACATCTTCAAAGGCTAATCAAACCCGGCCTAGGCGAGGGCAAGGTCGTCATCCTTGATCGATACTTCTATTCCTCGATGGCTTATCAGGGTGCCCGCGGGCTCGATCCTGCCGTCATTCGCGCACGCCACCTTGAATTCGCCCCCGAGCCCGATCTGTTGGTGATCCTTGAGCTTGATGTCGAGCAATCTCTTGAGCGGATTCACGCCTCGCGCAAGGGCGGCGCAGATGAATTCGAAGGACGCGAGTATCTCGGCCGCGTCGCGGCCGTCTTCGACGACCTGGTTCATCCGAACTTGCTGCGCCTCGACGCAGGCTTGTCTCCCGAAGATCTTGTCGGCCGAGTCGTCGAAGCGATGGGCCCCTGGCTCGAAGACCGTGGCTGATTTATCCCTGCGCGCAAAACGCAATTCAACTTCGATCCTGCGGCGTGTATAAATGGCGGGGATTGTCCTGCCGTCGGGCTTCGCTGGCAAAGGCAGCGTAATCCCCGAGCGCGACTCCGGAGCGGAAACTTGATTACGATTATCGACTACGGCGCCGGCAACCTGATGAGCGTTTCCAAGGCGTTTGATCACCTCGGCGTCGCCAATGAAATTACCGAAGACCCGGCGCGCGTCGAACAGGCCGACCGCGTTATCCTGCCCGGCGTGGGCGCGTTCGGGGCGTGCGTCGATGAGGTCCGCGCGCGTGGCTTCGCGCCCGCCATCGAGGCCTTCATCGCGACCGGCCGCCCGTTCCTGGGCATTTGCATTGGCATGCAGATCCTCGTCGAGAAGAGCGAAGAGTCGCCTGCTTCGCCCGGCCTCGGAATCATCAACGGAGATTCGCCTCGCTTCGGCTCGGAGTTCAAAGTCCCGCACATGGGATGGAATCAGGTCGGTTTCGTGGGCCGTGCCTCATCTCGTATTCTTGCGGGCATTCCCGATGAATCCTGGTTCTACTTCGTTCACTCGTATTTTATCCGGCCCTCGGGCGATGACGCCGCGATCGTCGTCGGCACATGCGATTACAGCGAACGCTTTGCGGCCGTCATCGAACGCGACAACATCTTCGCCACGCAGTTCCACCCCGAGAAAAGCCAGCGCTGGGGATTGAAACTGCTAGAGAATTTCGCGAGCGTTTAGATGCGCGGCACCCGGCGGTAAGACTGAGCTCGGATCGAAAGCGAAATCCCATGGCCAAGAGTCGAAAGAAGAAAAACCCCGATCAGGTCCGCGTCCGAGTCCCGGGCACGACTGCTAATCTGGGCCCTGGCTTTGACTGCCTGGGCATGGCGCTCGATCTGTTCAATGAATTCCATGTCCGGCTCTCGGCGACAGGCCGCAGCTCGCTGAGCGGGCGGGGCACGTGCTCGGAACTCGCCGGGACAAACAACGATTTGTTCAAGACCTTCCGGCGCGTCTGCCGAATTGCGGGGCACAAGCCGCCCGCGATTGATGTCCTTGTTGATGGCGGCGTGCCGATCGCGCGAGGGCTGGGTTCCTCAGCGACGGCGATCGTCGCCGGGGCACTGTCGGCCAACGCCCTTTGCGGCTCACCGCTCAAGACCGAGGATCTGCTTGCGCCTTGTGTCGCGATTGAGGGCCACCCCGATAACGTCGCCCCGGCTCTCCTCGGCGCGTTGACAGCCGCCGTCCGAACTCCAAGCGGCGTCATCGTCCATCAGTATGCCCCGTACGCGAATTGGCGCGTCGTGCTGCTCATTCCGGATTATGAGCTTTCGACCGCCAAGGCACGCGCGGCGATCCCGAAAAAGATTCCACACGGCGACGCGACGTTCAACCTGGCGCGCGTTCCGTTCGTGATCGACGCGCTTGTCGATGGCGATGCCGCGGAACTGGCGGCCGTTCTGAGCGACCGCCTCCACGAGCCCTACCGCAAACCGCTCGTCGAGCGATACGACCGCATCAGCAGGGCGGCGCTCGGAGCCGGGGCGGCGGCCGTATATCTCTCCGGCGCCGGGCCGAGCATGGCGGCCTTTTGCCTCGGGGCTAAAACAGCACGCGCCGCCGCCGAGGCCATGGCAGCAGCAGTTCGCACCTGCCGCTTCGATGCGCAGTCCGTGATCGCACGATGCGCGACCGAAGGAGCGAAGGTCACGTTGTGAAACGTAAAAGGCGAAAGTAAAAAGGTAAAAGGGCGTCGGCGCGTCAGGCCACTGCGGTATGCTGCGCTTCTCGGAAGGCCTCTTCACGAGGCCGGATAAGCTGCATGAAATATCGTTCCAACGTCATCGGCGAGCCATCGGGCGCCGTGGCATGGCGAAGCCGGGCGAGCAGCTCGCCAAGCTTTTCATCGGCGACCTTGTGGCCTGCGTCGATGACGATGATCCGGTCGCACAGTTCCTCGACCTCGTGCAGCTCATGGGACGAGAAGAAGATCGTCTTGCCGCGTGCTTTGAGTTCGAGAAGCGACTCGCGCAGGTCGTATCGCCCGGCGGGATCCAACCCGCTTGATAGCTCGTCGAAGATCAGCAGATCCGGATCGCTGATGAGCGCCTGCGCAATCCCCACGCGTTGCTGCATGCCTTTGGAGAATGTTTTGATGAGCGATTCAGCTCTGCCTTCAAGGCCGACCTGGCGCAGAACCTCGGGGATTCGCTTTTTCAATTCCGCCTTGCTCATGCCGTGCAGCCCACCGTAGAGCTCAAGCACCTCGCGCGCTTTCATAAACGGATAATAGAGCGTCACTTCGGGCAGGTAACCGATCCGCAGTCGCGATTCCACGCTGCCGGCTTCGCTCCCGAAAACCTGAGCCGAGCCGGATTCGGGGAAAATGAAGCCCATGAGCGTCTTGATCGTCGAGCTCTTGCCCGCGCCGTTCACGC
>JAJFLK010000143.1 GCA_021772735.1 Candidatus Sumerlaeota bacterium
CAGAAAATCTGGACCAGCGGCGCCAACGAAGCGGACATGATTTTCATTCTGGTCCGGACCGATTCGAACGCGCCCAAGCGTCAGCAGGGGATCTCGTTCGTTTTGGCGCCGATGGATTCCCCCGGAATCCGGATCGCACCGATCCGGCAGATGACCGATGAATCGCACTTCTTCGAGACATTCTTCACGGACGTCCGCGTGCCGGTCGCGAACCGGGTCGGCAATGAGAACGAAGGCTGGACCATCGCCAAGCGTCTGCTGGCGCACGAACGCGTCGGCCTGGGCAGCGCGAAGCTTTTTCGCAAATCGCTGGCGCGTGCCATCTCGATTGCGCGCGATACGCAGATCGATGGGCGACCCGCGATCGAAGACACCGATGTCCGGCGCGACCTGGCCCGTTTGAGCATGAAGCTCGATGCACTGAGCGCGACCGATTATCGCGGGCTCAGTCAGGTGCTTCGCGGCAATATGCCAGGGCCCGAATCGAGCATCATCAAACTCTTTGGCAGCGAGCTTTTTCAGAATATCTGCGAGGTGGGCCTGGAGCTTCTCGGCCCGGCGGCGCAGCTCTGGGGGGATGAGAACCTCGAAGATTTGGAGCGCGAGTGGCCCAAGACCTCGGCGGGGAGCCGGGCATACAGCATCTTCAGCGGCACCTCCGAAGTTCAGCGCAATATCATTTCCGAGCGCGTGCTGGGCATGCCGCGTTGACGCGTGCGGGCGAGGCATCCGGAAGCGGGCAAGGCGATAAAGATGGAAACCACGGATTGAATTGAGGGGCGGGGCCCCGCGGGCGAACCGAAGTTCTAGAGGAGACACGGTTATGAATTTCGCATTTTCCGAAGAGCAGGAAATGATTCGAAAGAGCGCGAAGGATTTCGTCAAGACGCACTCTACAATAGAGCGCATTCGCGAGCTTTTCGACGATGAGGCCGGATACTCGCCTTCGCACTATCAGCAGATGGTCGACGCGGGATGGGTGGGCATGGTCTATCCGGAGAAATATGGCGGCATCGAGCTCGGTTACGTCGATCTGATTTGCATTACCGAGGAGCTGGGCGCGGGACTGATTCCGGAGCCGCTCATGTCCAATGCGCTGCTCGGCGGCAATGCGATCCTGTTCAGTTGCGACGAGGGCCAGAAGTCGACGTTGCTTCCGCAGATCGCCGCCGGCGAGCTCAAGGTCACGCTCGCCGCATACGAGCTGGCCGGGCGATACAATCTGGCGCACGTCGAAACCACCGCCACGGCTGATGGCTCGGATTTCATATTGAACGGCACGAAGGCGTTCGTCCCGGACGCCGCGACTTCGGACAAGCTCATCATCAGCGCGCGCGCCTCGGGCGGCACGATCGACTGCGAGGGCATCACGCTGTTCATCGTCGATCGCGACGCGCCGGGCGTGACGGTCACTCCGATCAAGACAATGGATCATCGGCGCCGAGCCATGATCGAGCTCAAAGACGTCCGAGTCGCAGGGGATTCGAGCGGCGTCATCGGCAGGCCTGAACGCGCCATCGACGCGCTGGAGAAGACGATCGATCGCGCGACCGTCGGGTTGTGCGCCGAGATGCTCGGCGGGATGCAGGCCGCGCTTGCCATGTCCGTCGCCTATTCGAAGGAACGCGTGCAGTTCGGCAAGCCCATCGGCTCGTTCCAGGCGATCAAGCACAAGGCCGCCAATATGTTCGTCGAAATGGAGATCGCGCGCTCGGCCGTCTATTACGCCGCGATGGCCGTCGATCAGGATATGCCCGATCTGCGCGCCGCCGTATCGTGCGCCAAGGCGCTTTGTTCGGATTCGTATTTGCACATCGCCAAAGACGCGATCCAGATTCATGGCGGCATCGGATATACGGACGAGTGCGACGTGCAGTTGTATTACAAGCGCGCGGTCGTCTCTGGCGTGACGTTTGGCGATTCAACGTATCATCGCGATCGCTATGCGACGCTCAAGGGTTTCTGAGAAGGAGAAGTGTAGTTGAACTTTTTGAAGACAAAAACGCGCCGCGGAGTCCTGGGGACTCTCGCTATCCTGATCGGGTTTGCGGGAATCGCGCATTATGCCAGCGCGCATGTCCGGATCACGACCGACCTGTCGTGGAGCGAACACATCCGCCCGATCATGCGCGAGAAATGCATGGGCTGCCACCACCCCGGCGGCATGGCGCCGGATTACGTCAACCTGACGGTCTATGGGAATCGCGATGGGCTGACCGGCGCGCGCGATTGGGCCCAGGCGATCGAAGAAGAGATCATGACCGGGCGGATGCCGCCGTGGCGCGCCGACAAGAGGTTCGGCAAGTTCTCCAACAACCGCGGTCTGAGCACCGAAGAAAAAGAGATGATCATCGGTTGGATCCAGGGCGGAGGTCCGCAAGGGCCCAAGCGCGATCTGCCCCCGCCCGAGGAGTTCCAGGTCCGAGATTGGATCCTCGGAGAGCCCGATCTCGCGCTTGAGGCGAGTGAAGAGCACGCAATCGCCAAAGAGGTTAAGGCCGATCGCATCACCCTTACCCTGCCGGTCGAGGTCGATGAGGATCAGTGGATCTCGGGCTATGAGTTCTACCCCGGCGATCCCCGGGTTGTTCACACAATGACGGCGTTCATCGTCGAACCCCCTGGCACGGCGCCGGCGACGATCGATATGGAGATTATCAAACCCTACGATCCGCTCGTCGATGAAGACGACCTCGAAGAGATCGCGCCGCGAACGCTCCCGGCCGGCCGGCGATTCCTCGGGCAGTGGACTCGGGGCGATGCTCCGGTCTTTCTCCCCGATGAAGGCGGGAAGCTGCTGCGCAAGGGGTCGGCCATCGAGCTTGAGATCACTTACCGCAAGCAGGGCTTCGAGGCGATGGATAAAGCCTTCGTGGATCGCTCGAAGCTTGGACTGTTCTTCGCGACCGAAGATACACACGTCTTGGTGGAGACGATCCGGATAGAGAACGAATCGTTCAAAGTCCCGGCCGGAGAGAATGCGGTCAAGGTCGAAGCCTCATTGACCGTGTCCGAAAACATGCACCTGCTTTCGCTCTTCCCGCAGGTCGGGCCGTTGGCGAGCAGGCTTCAGGTCCGGGCGACCTATCCCGATGGGTTGGCTCAAACGCTGCTCTTCGTGCCCGAGTTCAAATCAAAGTTCGCCACGTCATTCGTTTTCACCGATTCGATCCCCGCGCCCCAAGGCACCGTAATCGAGGTCGTCGCTCATTACGATAATTCTTCGGAGAATTACGATAACCCAAATTACCCGCCGATCGATGTCAGCGCGGGCGCGGGGCCGCTCGATGAGCAACTGCTCGTCCATGTCGATTTTCATCCCGATGACTTCATTTACGTGGCGACGCCGACGCCGACTCCCCGGCCGCGCAAAGAAGGCGGCGGCATGGCGCCGATTGCCAACGCAGACGGCTCGGCAAACGATGCGGCGGAGCCCAGACGAGGCCCGCTGAGCGCCGGGAATATCTCAGAAATCGTTCGCGAAGAAACCGGAGCGGATCGGGAATCCGGCGCCGGGCTGTTCGAGAACGCCATCAATGAAGTCGCCCGCCAGGCCGCCGATGAAACCGATGCGACTGTGGCCGGCGAGGGGAGCGAAAGCGAAATTCAGGTCGCCCCAGCCTCACCCTCGACGCTCAGTCTTCCCGAGACCGATATCTATTGGTGCCCGATGCGCGGCGGCGCATG
>JAJFLK010000144.1 GCA_021772735.1 Candidatus Sumerlaeota bacterium
CCCTCTTCTCGCCGCCCACATGCGCGATGGCAAATTCGCCCGCGACAAGAATCGACGATGCAACGCCGAAGTCCGGCGAGCTCTCGCCGAATTCGCCACCGTATTGCTTGTTCCAGATGACCTCGCCGGTCGCCGCATCGAGGCACGTCAGCGCCCCCGCGATGCCGAGCGCATAGACCCGTCCGTCGCTCACGGCAACCGTCGCTTTGGGCCCCTTGCCGTGACCGCGTGCCGCCATATTCATCTTGTACGGCGCGGCGTAATGATGCGCCCAGACCTCGATTCCATCCGAAGCGTCCAGGCCGAGAATGTATTCATCGTCCCCGCGCCGAGACATCAAGTACACCCGGTCGCCGACGACCACCGGCGAGGACTGGCCTTCGCCGACTTCGACTTTCCAAATTCGATTCAGCTTGCCTGGCAGGACGTCCGGCAGGCTTTCGTTGATCGCCACGCCATCGCGCTCCGGCCCTCGCCACTGGGACCAATCGCCCGCGCTCGCGGGTCGAACGGCTAGCCCCGGCAGCATCGCCACGATTGCCAGCATCGCCGGAGCGGCCCTTCGAATAGCCTGCGTCCCTTTGGTTGAAAACTTCATGCTCGTTGCTCCCGTCGATTATTCGCGTCATTCAGGTATGCGTATACATGATCTCGGGACCGGAAGAAATGTTTGATCCTGATTGTTGCTCTTTCATTCGCACGCCGGCGGGCTTGCCGGGCAGTTATCGCATTGCCAATTGCGTTGCCTGCCGTCCGGGCTCGTGAGATGGTGACTGCATATCCTCGGTCGCGCCGGGCACGTGCGGGCCGCCAAATCGAACCAGGGAGCTTCCCATGTTTTTCGCCTCGCCGAACTTTTGCGGCGTCCGTCTCGGCCTCCGTCACTTTGCACTTCTCGCGGCGCTCGCTTTGGGCGTTGCCGTCGCGTCCGCTCCGGGCACAGTCAGGGCGCAAGAGACCCCCGCAGCCGAGGATGCCGCAATGCAAGCCGGGCAAGACCCGAGCGCCGACGAGATCCTGGCCAGTTCCGTTAAGAAATCTTCGAGCATCGAATCCTGGACGGCCGATATCAAGGCGTCGATGGCGATGATGTCGATGGAGATTAGCGGGGAGATCGCGTTCAAAGGCGGCCGGTTCCGGAGCGAGATGGACATGAACGTCATGGGCCAGGCCACGTCGGTGCTTGTCGTCGGGGATAAATCCGGCACGGTCTGGACCGAATCTAATATTATGGGCCAGAAGATGGTCATGAAATACGAGGCCGCGCAGATGGAGGCGATGTCTGGTCAGTTCGGCGGCGGCATGCCCGGCATGGGCAACGGCACGTTCTCCCAGAATCCCGCCGAGACGCTCAGCGGGCTCGGCGAAATGTATGACCTTACGCTCAAAGGCTCCGGCGAGGCTTCGGGCGTTGCGGTCTGGCAGCTCACCGGCAAGATCAGAACAGATGCGGCGGGAGTATTTGATACGGCCGATCCCACCGGCGAGATGGCCGCGATGGGGTTCTCGATGGACGCGATCGCTGTCGAGATCGGCAAGGACGACGGTATGATGCGCAGCATGACCTTCGGCCCGAGCGAAGGAGACCCGTTCATGACCCTCGCTTACGATAACTTGCGAATCGACCCCGAGATCAGCGATGCGATGTTTCAATATACTCCGCCCGAAGGCACGCAGGTCATGGATCTGGGCGAGATGATGTCCGGCGGCGGACTGGCCGAGGGGCTCGGGGATCTCGGCGGTTCAGGCTCCGGCGTCAACCTGGATACAATGGATATCGAGATCGAACCCGGCCTGGCCGCCGGCGACGCAGCTCCCGAGTTTGAAGCCCCTCTGCTGGCCGGCGGCTCCATCAAGTTGACCGATCTACGCGGGAAGGTTGTGCTGCTCGATTTCTGGGCGAGCTGGAGCGAGCCATGGAAGAGGGAGCTGGCCGCGCGCGTGGCGCTGGGCGAGAAGCATGCCGAGGCCGGACTCGTCATCGTCGGCGTGAACCTGGAGAATTCGCGCGACGATGTTGAGGCTTTCCTCTCCGGGAATGCGGGTATGGCGTGGCCGCAGATCTTCGACGGCAAGGGATGGAACACTCCGGTTGCCGTCGCTTACGGCGCCAATTTCGCCCCATACACGGTGCTCATCGACCGCGAGGGCATCGTCGCCGCCGTCGAGCTCGAAGGCGATGCGCTCGCCGAAGCCGTGGCTAACTTGATGGGGAATTAGGCGCGGCCTTCACCGCGTGCGGACCGCTCGGGCCGCTGAATCGCCGGGCACAGATTGCTTCCAGAAAAAATCAGGCGATTCGCCAATACCGCAACGACGCGTATCCGAGCAGCGCGAGCGTAACGAACGGCAGAACGCGGATGACGGACATGGTCGTCTCCAGCGGTATGCCCCTGTCCGGGAATTGCGCCATGATGAGCGCCACGATTGAAGCCACGCCCCACAGACCGCCGAGCATCAGGGCGCTCCTGACTCCGAAAGTGAGGCCCCGCGCCTCGATCGCCATCGCCGCAATGACGGGGTAAATCCCGCCCATCGTCACGCCGATCAGGCCCATCGCGATGATCTTGCCGCCGGCTCCGGGCCATGCGAAGAACATGAAGATGGGCACAATCGCCAGCGTCTGACCGAAAATCGCGACGTTGTATGGATTGCGCCGGTCGGCCATCCAGGCGTATCCGTAAGAACTCAACCCGCCCAGAAGGCCATAGAGGAAATTCGCCTTGCCGCCGAGCCCTTCGGAGCCGTAAAGCTCGTGGAAAAGTTTCGGCGCGAAGAAGAGCAAAGTGCCTCCCTGAACCGCGATTCCGAGACCGATTGCGTAGAGCAGGCCGATATGAATCTTCGGTCCCCGGTCCAGCGCCTCGACCTGAATCCGCGCGCCGAGGCCGGGATCGACGTGCGCCGCCATCGAGGCGTGCTGAGCTGCGGCGGGAGCCGGTTCGGCCTCTCCGGCCAGGTGCTCGTCGATGGCCGGCGCCTGGCGATACGATGCCAGTCTGATGCGGTCGATCCTGCTGAGCGCCAGCAGGACGATCACGATCGGTCCGCCCAGATAAAGCAGATGAAAGTTCGCGAATCCGCGCGCCTCCATCCAGGTTCCCGCGACCATCGAGCCCGTGGCGATTCCCATGAACCCGAACGAGATGAAGATCGCCGTCGCCAGAGAGGGACGCCGGGGCAGGGTCCGCTGAGCCACGGACAGCGCATAGGGGTGGAAGGCGCCGAACGCAAGCCCCGCGATCATCAGAAGGACAACTGCCAGCCACGCCGTGGACACGAGACCAACAAAGAACGAAAGGCCCGAGACCAGCGGCGTGATCAGTAGAATGCGGACCGTCCGGCTGCGGTCCATGAACCAACCGGCCGGCGGCTGCGAGAGATTGCCAACGATCGTCGCTGTCGTGAGAATCAAGGCGACCCGCCCAAGCGAGAGATCGAACTTGGCTTCCATAGCGGGGATCAGCGCCGAGCCGATCCCGAGGCACAGGTCATTGAAAAAATGCGCGACGCACAGCACGCCGAGTAGGGGAAGGTTGCGCGATAGCGGCTTGAGCCCGGTCGAGGGCTCTCGCATCGGGGCGGGTTCGGGAGCTGCCTCGGCATGCGCAGCGCCCGCACCAGAGGCGTGTGTCGCGTGTGTCGCGCATCCTGCCGCCGGCCTCGGAGCGATCGTAGACATGGGGGAAGTCTCGGGGTGGATTTCGTACCCGGCGACTTCTCGCGGATGGTTTGCATTGGCGTTCCTCACGCGCGGCCACGCGCGCCCGGCGCGACGTTGCGGAATTCGGTGACGTCGCCTTTGAAGAACAGATCGAGATCGCCGACGGGGCCGTTGCGCTGCTTGGCGACGCGCAGGGTTGCCAGGTCCGCTTCGCCGGCTCCGGGTCCGCCGCCCGGGTCATCGCCCTTGGGCGCGAAATCGCGATGGATGAACATGACGACATCGGCGTCCTGTTCGATGCCGCCCGATTCGCGAAGATCCGAAAGTTTCGGCATTTTATCGCGGCTGCCGCGCCCCTGGCGCTGCTCGACCTGGCGGCTCAGCTGGCTGAGCGCGAGGACGGGAACATCCAGCTCGCGGGCCATCGCTTTGAGCGCTCGGGAAATCTCCGAGACCTCCTGCTGGCGGTTCTCGCTGCGCTGCGTCGTCGCGCGCATGAGCTGGAGATAATCGACGACGATAAGAGCGAGCGATGGGCATTTCTCTTTGAGCCGTTGCGCACGTCCGCGCATCTCCAGGATCGTCAGCGCGGGCGTGTCGTCGATATAGAGCGGCGTATTATTGAGCCGGATCGTCTGCTCGTGCAGGCGGTCGATATCCTGCGCGCTCAATGTATTCATTCGGACCCTGTTCAAAGGAACCCCGGCCAACGTGCATAGGAGACGTTGCGTCAGTTCGCTGGTCGACATCTCAAGGGCGAAAAATCCCACCGGTAGATTGTGATTCACAGCGGCGTGTTTGGCCATGTTCAGCGCAAGGGCCGACTTGCCGACCGAGGGTCGAGCGGCGAGGATGATCAGGTTCTCTTTGCGAAAGCCCGATGTTAATCGGTCCAGATCCGTGAAGCCTGTGGAGAGGCCGACGATCCCGCGCGTGCCCTCGATGATCCGCTGCTCGATCTCGTTCATATTGGCTGCGGCCTGCTCGCCGACATGTTCGAAATCGCTCGTCCGGATTTGCTGAGAGACCTCGAAGATCCAGCGCTGGGAATCGTCGATGACGTCCGAGACGCTGCAATCGGGTTGGCTCACTTCGCTCTTGATTCGCTCGGCCGCGCCCAACAACGACCGCAGACGCCACTTATCGACGACAACGCGGACGTATTCGGGCGTGAGCAATTCGTATCCCAAATCCTCGACGAGCGAGGCCAGGTAACCGCCTCCGCCGACGCCTTCGTATCGTCCCAGGCGGTCCAGTTCTTCGCCGAGCACGGTCAAGTCGATCTTGTGCTCGCGCTCGTGGAGCGAGACGATCACCTCGAAAACTTCCTGATTCACGGTAGAGGAAAACAGCGGCTCGGTGGGCTCGGGCCGTGAGCGGCGCGGCCGGGGAGCGACGCCGATATGAAATCGAACACGGGCTTGTTTGGGGATCAGCTCGATGACCTCAGAGATGCGCTCGCCTTCGAGGATCATGGCCCCAAGGACAGCGCGCTCGGCTTCGAGGCTCTGAGGTATGCGACCGCCTGTGGCCGTGATGGAGCCTGCCATGGCCTTTTGCCTTTCGCGCATTCAATGGGAAGCGCGGGAACGTATCTTTTCGAGAAGTGCGTCGCCCGAGCGGATTCTCACGCCGCTGAGCGCGTATTTTTAGCACGCCCGGCAGCGAATTTGAACCTGAAAATATGGCCGGAGGCCGCACCGTCGCGTCGGCCTAAGTCCAATAAACACAGACGCATGAGCCGTCAGCGAATGCGCTTGATATTGCGGCTAAGACCCGTCGTATCAGCTATCGGGATGGACGTGAGCCAGCAGCAAAAAAATATTCAACAACGAAAAAAATCAGTCGCCTTCGGTCGCGGCCGCAGCCGGGGCAGCTTCTTCGGCCTCGGCCGTCTCGGAAGCTTCGGGCTCCTCGGCATTGCCGGACGAAGCCTCCGCGGCCTCGGTCTCTGCGCCGTCACCTTCGTCCGCGAACTCTTCGCCGCCATCGGCATACCCGAGCTCCTCTTCCTCGTCGCCGCCTTCTCCCTCGATGATAACGGTGATGGGGACGATCAGGTCGGGGCGCACGCGGATCGAAACTTGATGCGTGCCGACGTTCTTGATCGGGTGGGGCAGCGCGACCTTGGAGCGCGGCAGATCGAATCCGGCCTCGGCCAGACTTCGGGCGACATCAACCGCCGTGACCGAACCGAACAGCCGATCTCCATCGGAAACCTTCTCGACGAAATTCAGCGTGACTCCCTTTAGGCGATCGCCAAGCTCGCTCGCGGCTTCGAGGACCTTCTCGGCCGCCACGGCAAGTTTCTGCTTCTTGTCCGAAAGCATTTTCAAGTTCGCTTCCGAAGCCTCGACGGCAAGGCCGCGCGGTAGAAGGAAATTGCGGTAATAGCCGGTTTTGACCTTGGCGGTCTGGCCGGGCAGGCCGACGTGTTCGACGTTCTCAAGCAGAATAACTTGCATCTCAATCGCTCTTTCTTCAGTGAATGCGGGCTGCCCGTGTGGCCGAGCCTCGCTCAGGTAAACTTTCCCCGGATTTGCCGGGTTTTTCGGAAATCGAGCCAGACGTCGGCCAAGCCGACTGCCGGGCCGATGTAGACCGACAGGATCAGACCCAGCGCGATCAGCATGCTGAACCCGATTGAGGGCCGCCGACCGGCCGAGACCCTTTTGACAGCGGTCATGAACAGCAAAATGCCGACGTAGACCATCCCGAAGGCCGCCGCGCAGATCGCAAATAGCGGGTAAGAGACGCCGTGGAGTCCCTCGCGGCCCGACCAAACAGCTAGAATCTCGAAAATGAGGCCCACGATCAAGAGAAATGTATAACCCGGCCTGATATGGAAGAAGATCAGCGAGCTGAATATACCCCGTATACGCCCCAGGCGGCGGCGCGCAAAGCGGCCGAAAATCCACATCACGATCACCCACAGACCGATCAGCATGCAGACCGCCACCAGGCCCACCCGGGCTCGAAAGATCTCCATATTCCCGTTCTCTTCGAGTTGTGCGCGCAAATCGGCCATTTCGGGCAATTCAAGCGAGGCCTCGATCGCCCGGCGGTAGCCATCGACGTAGGTTGCGATCAGGCCCAGGCCCTCGGCCCCGCCGCCGGGCTGACTGAACATGAACAGCGCGAGCGTCGCCGCGGCGGCGCCAAGCGCGGGCACGAAGAAATGATCGTCTTCCAGAGCGTCCAGCCCGGTCAGAATCGCAGCAGTCCCCCCGCCGATCGCCGAGCCCAGCATCCAGTAGACCGGCGCATCGGGCAGGGCGAAGTATCCGATCAGCGTCAGGCCGATCAGCTCGATGCCGACGTAACGCGGGTTGAGCCGGATGAAACCATAGAGATGGACGGCCGAGGTCGCCGCTCCGCCTAGGATGATCCACAGCGGGCCCTCGACCGAATGCAGGAGCGTGGCGACCGTCACGACCGCGATCAGTGCGTGCAGACGCACCTTCCCGGCGAACGTGAGGGGCGGCATCTCGGGCGGCGGGCCATCGGGGTTGATGGCTGCGCGCAAGGCGGCCTCGGCTTCGGCCCGCTGGGGATTTTCGGTCTCGTCGCTCATCCAGTCATTATCGGCTTTGAGGGCCCCGAGGGGAAGGGATGATGTCAGAGGAGGATGCGGACGTGGCAGTACAGCGGCTGTCTTGGGTCGAAGTATGAAGAACCACTGATTACGGAGATTTCACAGATTAGGACCGAAGAGGCAGACCGGACGGACGCCTTTTTCTGAATCTGTGAAATCTGTGGTTCTCCTCTCTTACTTCAACCTGAACGAATGAAGGGCGCGGTCTATTCACGATTCTGATGGCCTTCACGGATTCTTCTTCTTATCGCCTTACCAGCTCACGATGCGGTCGATCTGCGCCGTGATCTCATCCTGTGTCCAGGGCTCGGACGAGCCGCGTTTGGTCGCTCCGTGGCTGGTCATCATCTTGTATGTAAAAAGCTGGTCGCCATCGACGCCGAACGTCTGGCCGGTGACCTTGGCCGATGCGTCCGAGGCGAGCCACGCGACGATCGGCGTAATGTGCTGCGGGCCCATCTCCTCGACCTTGAAGACATCTTGAATTCCCGGCAGGTCATGCGTCATCCGGGTCAGCGCGACCGGGGCGATGGCATTGACGCGAATCTTCGCGCGGGCCAGTTCCCACCCGGCGATGCGAGAGAGCGCATGGATGCCGATCTTGGCCGCGCCGTAATTGGCCTGGCCGAAATTGCCGAGCAACCCGGAGCTCGAAGACGTATTGATAATCGAGCCGCCGGTGCCCTGATCTTTCATGCGCGCGGCGGCGGCCTTGAGGCAGGAAAACGTGCCGTTCAGGTGGACTTCGATGACCGCGTTCCACTCTTCGGGCGCCATCTTCAGGATCGTGCGATCGCGCAGGATGCCCGCGTTATTGACCAGGACGTCGATCTGGCCGAACGCATCGACGGCAGACTGGATGATGCGCTCGGCGGCTTCGAACGAGCCGACTGCATCGCCGTTGGCGACGGCCTCGCCGCCGGCTTTGGTGATCTCGGCGACAACCTCGGCCGCGGAATCCGAATCGCCGGTGCCATCGCGATTGCACCCCAGGTCGTTGACGACGACCCGCGCGCCCTCGGCGGCAAAGTAAAGCGCGTGGCTGCGGCCGATGCCGTTGCCCGCTCCGGTGATGACGGCGACTTTTCCTTCAAGACATCCCATGAACGTGAATCCTTCTTGGCGTTGCTGATTATGTTCCCAAAATTAAGCGCGGCCCGAACCGCACGCGCGATTCGGCCCGCGGGTTTTTTACCGGGTCATCGAGCCGCCATCGATGACAAACGTCTGTCCGGTGACGAACGAGCTGGCTTCCGAAGCGAGATAGAGCGCCAGAGGGCCGAGCTCATCGGGCTGACCAATGCGCGGTATCGGCTGCATGGAAGTGATCTGCGCGCGCATGGAATCGTTCTTCCAGAAGAACTCGGAAAAATCGGTCTGGATCAGGCCCGGCGCGATGGCATTCACGCGGATGTTGTAGCGGCCGAATTCGCCCGCCCATGAGCGCGTCGCCATGATCAGGCCGGCTTTTGTGTAACTGTAAAGCAGGCCGCCGGGCTGAG
>JAJFLK010000145.1 GCA_021772735.1 Candidatus Sumerlaeota bacterium
TCTGGAAGACGCCGGTACTGGCAGACATCCCGCTTGATGCCCTTAGTTTTTCTCGAACGCCCACCCCGCACGGCACTTTTTACTGGGTTCGATTTATCCGTGAAGATATCGGCCGGAGGCACGCGCTCGGCCGCGATCTGTATGGAACCGAGAACTGGCAGGGTCGCACCGTCGCCTGGACTCGGGCAGACGCCGAGTGGATGATTCGCGGCGCGGCCGCGGCCCGGGCGATCGTTCAACCTGTCTACATTGGCCATTCCGATATCTCCGCTGAGAATCCCGTGACAGTCGAATTGCGGATCGGCCTCGGCGAAACCGTCGTCAGTACGTTCACGAGTGGGGGATACAAGACGCTACGAATCGAGCTGGATGATCGCCAGAACGTAACAGCGGTTGAATCGGAGGACGGGATGATGAACGCCTCGCCAGACGACGCGCTACTTGCCCGCATGACAGTCAACCCGACATGGGTCTCGCCCGAAGGCCGCACGCTCGGGGTCGCCGTCTATCCGGCACAGTTCTCTGAATAGACTGGAAATAGAGTCTCACGGTGCTGCGCTGCGAATATCGGCCAGGCGCGCCAGGTTTTCCTCGTTCAATCGCCGCAATTCGTCCCCGACCCCGGGGCCCGCCTCAGCGCCATCGCTCAGCGCACGCACGAGCTGGGGCAAAACTGCCTGAGCCATCAGGTTATGCCGCGTGACGCTGGGATGCCAATCGCCTTGGGCGATATTGACCGCGAGGTCCGAGGACTTCAGCCCATGCTCAATTACAAACTCATGGGTCACGCCGAACGTATCGATCACGGTGATTCCAAGATGCGCGCAAATGGATTTGATCTGATCGTAACGCGGATCGCCCGTGCTGTTCGGGTTCCATTCGAAAGCGACCTCGGCGGGCAGGACGACAAGAAGCGGGATCCCGAGTCTCGCGCACTCATCGCGCAGGCGCTCGTATGCGTCCTCCAAACCGCGCGTCCCGGCGTGATGGCGATACTGCTCGGGGATCTCTTCCATCTCGCGGGTGCCGGGCGCGATCTCGCTGGGCTGATAGGGCGCATCGATTTCGTGCAGGCGGGCCCCTTCGGCCTCGTCGGTCTTCCAATCGCCTCCGAACATCAGAGCCGGCTCCATAATAAACAGACGATCCCAACGACGAAAATAGGGCCGCTCTTTCACGAAGTCCGGGACGACATGATCGTTGAAACTATATTGCATCAGGACGGCGTCAGGCTTGAGATCTGGCCCATCGCTCAAAAACATTTCGACTTCCATGATGGCGTTGTATCCGGGTGCCGCCGTGTTGATGACCTCGATCGTCCGCCGATCGCCGTGCAGCCGAGCCATGGCCTTCTGGAGGACTTCAAGAAAGCCGTCTTCGGCTTCCACGCCCCACGCGAACGCATTGGAATCCCCCAGCGCGATTATCCTCAGTTCGTTCGCAGATTTGGTCTCCCCGATCTCGTCATCGCGATATCCACGCGAATTAAGCTTCACATGCGCGCCCTTGAAAACGCCCCGCGTGCCCGGCTTGAGGCGATAGATCAAGTCATCGTTATCAACCGGGCGAATGAAATCTCCCAGCTTCATCGGCGCGTTGATGTCCGCCGGAACCGAGGCCGAAAGATTCTCCAGGCTGCCACGGTAAATAAATGCGAGATACGCGCGGAACCCAAGCTCGGTCGCCGCCAGGATCACGACGAGCGCCATCAGGAATGCGACGGCAATAAACATCGCTCGGCGTCCCCGAGACGCTTTGCGCGCCGGGGGTTTGGACTCGGCAGGCTTTTCGGAGTTTGTTATCACGGTGATTCGGTGTCCCGGCGCGTGGGCTCAAGGACGGGAAGTCTACCCGCAGCATGCCCGGCGTGCAACGTGCCGGGATCCAAGTTCGTCTCGCATGGCTCGGACTGTTCTGAGGCCCCCGGGCGAGGAACTCATCCCTCCGCATCCTTCTCCCCCAGCCCGCCGAGTCCTTGAACGCCTGCGGGAGCATCTGGTAGGTTTGCCCGGTCACGATGCGACACAGACAACGGGCGCCCGACCGGTGGCCCGTTTGATTTCCGACAACCACGCGGAGGACGGAAGATGAGCCCGGATACATCAAGCTCGATGATGGACGATCTGCTGCATGAGACGCGGGTGTTCGAGCCTTCGGACGAGTTCAAAGCGCAGGCGAATATCAACGACCCGGCGATATATGAGAAGGAACTGGCCGACCCCGAAGCCTTCTGGGCCGGGTTCGCCGAAGAGCTGGATTGGAATAAAAAGTGGGACCGCGTCCTCCAATGGGATCCGCCCCACGCCAAGTGGTTCGTCGGCGCGCGGATGAACGCCTGCTACAACTGCGTGGATCGCCATGCCGACGGAGCGCTCGGCGATAAAATCGCGATCCTTTTCGAAGGCGAGCCGGGCGATACGCTCACGCTGACCTACAAGGAGCTCAAGCGCGAGGTCTGCAAAGCAGCCAACGTCCTGAAGAAATTGGGCGTTGTCAAAGGCGACCGCATTGCGATCTACATGCCGATGATTCCCGAGGCCGCGATCGCGATGCTCGCGTGTGCCCGAATCGGCGCGGTGCATTCGGTCGTCTTCGGAGGATTCTCGGCCGATTCGCTCTCGGACCGGATCAACGATCAGCAAGCCAAGCTCGTCATCACGGCCGACGGCGGATACCGGCGCGGCTCGATCTTCGCCCTGAAACCGACGGTCGATCAGGCGCTCGGGGTTTCGCCGAGTATCGAGAACGTACTCGTCGTGCGTCGTGGTGAGGGCGATTGCGCGTGGACCGATGGGCGCGACCACTGGTGGCACGAGCTCATGGCCGAGGCGAGAGACGAGTGCGAGCCCGAATGGTGCGACAGCGAGGATATGCTATTTGTGCTCTATACCAGCGGCACGACCGGCAAGCCCAAGGGCATCGTCCACACAACGGGCGGATATATGGTCCATGCATACGCGACGTCGAAATGGGTTTTCGATCTCAAGGACTCCGATATTTTCTGGTGCACGGCCGACGTGGGATGGATCACCGGACACAGCTACATCGTTTATGGCCCGCTCGCCAACGGCGCTACCGTGCTGATGTATGAAGGCGTGCCGAATCACCCCGAACAGGATCGGTTCTGGCGCATCATCGAGAAACACAAGGTCACGGTGTTCTACACCGCGCCGACCGCGATTCGTTCTTTTATGCGATGGGGCGAGAAGTGGCCCGACGGCTGCGATCTCTCTTCGCTACGGCTGCTCGGAAGCGTCGGCGAACCGATCAACCCCGAGGCGTGGATTTGGTATCACGAAAACATCGGCAAGAAGCGCTGCCCAATCGTCGACACCTGGTGGCAGACCGAGACCGGCGGCATAATGATCACTCCCCTGCCCGGCATCACGGCAACCAAACCGGGCCTCGCGACGCGGCCTTTCCCCGGAATCGCCGCCGAAATCCTGAACGAAACGGGCGAGAAGATCGGAGTCGGCGGCGGATTGCTCGCCATCACAAGTCCCTGGCCGGGGATGCTGCGTGGGATTTACGGCGACATGGATCGATACGTCGATACGTATTGGAGCAAATGGGACAAGGGGACGTATTTCCCCGGCGATGGCGCCAAGCGCGACGCGCAGGGATACTTCTGGATTCTGGGTCGCGTGGACGACGTGCTGAACGTCTCGGGCCACCGAATCGGAACGATGGAAGTCGAGGGTGCGCTGGTCGATCACCACGAGGTGGCCGAATCGGCGGTCGTAGGCAAAAAGCATGAAGTAAAGGGCCAAGCCGTCGCGGCGTTCGTGACCTTGAAAGAAGGCATCGAGGCGAGCCTCGAAAAGGAAACCGAACTTCGAAATCACGTCGCGAAAAAAATCGGCGCAATCGCGAAACCCGATTCCATTATCTTCACCGCCGAACTGCCCAAGACGCGCTCCGGCAAGATCATGCGCCGCCTGCTACGCGACGTCGCTGAAGGCCGTGCCCTGGGCGACACCACAACGCTCACCGACCCGGCTGTTGTGGATCAATTGAAGGAAAAGTATAAGGACGATTAGGGCGCGGATTTCCGCCCCCGCCAATTACCCCGCCGCACCGCGCGAGAGACGCCGGATCTTCAGAATAAACCGCAGCGTATAGATCACTTCGCTAAACGCGTATGGCAGCATGTAAACGTGCCAGCGGTAGGTCCATGGATTGAGCAGCAGGTGCCAGCGCTTGTGGCCGTATTCGATCCAGAATGCGTTGAGCCATTGGCGCGTCATGACGTGTCCGAACGTCCGTCGCACCCAATCGCCGACTCCCCTCAACCTGCCCGTCAGCTCGTCGCGCTTCTCGGCGATCACGGGCGCAAACTCGGTTTCGAAAACGACATGTTGAAAGCGATAAAACTCGGCGAACCCTCGGCCGACGTATCGCATATGACGCCAGATCTCCTGGGCAACATACCGCGGGTAGGCAAGCGGCGCGGACCCGGGCTTGCGATCGGCAAGATCGCGGAAGCGATACAATCCGGCGATCATCGGGTGCGTTCGCTCGGTCGCGAAGGACCACCGATACCAGAGAAAATTACGCATCAGGCCCCGCCGGAATTTGCGCGAGTCGCATCGCTTCAACGCGGCGATCATGTTCCGCACGCGATAAAAACTGCGCCACGCCTTTTGATACGCGGCAAACCATTGATCCCGGCTCATGCGCGGGTGATCCATGACGACGTGGAACGAATCGCGCTTGGATAGATCGGGGTCCATATCAACCCCCGCCGCGACGGCTCGGGCGTGGTCCTCGCTCCCCGGCAGCGGCGTGAGCATAAAGAACGAAGCCTGATCGACGCCGACTTCGAAGAGCGATTCGACGTCAGCCTGTATCGATTCGGGCGTGTCGTGTGGGAAGCCAATGATGTATCCGGCATGAACGGCGATACCGAGTTCGTGGCACTGATCCCAGAGAATCTTGAAGTCCTGGATTTTGTTCTGCCACTTGTTCGCGTCTTGGAGGCTTTCGGGGTTCATCGACTCGACGCCCATGAAAATCTGGCCGCACCCGGCCTCGGAAAGCATCGGGAGGAAATCCTTCATCTTATAGCAGACGAGATCGGATTCGATCATGAACGCGATCTCGTGACCTTCGCGCCTTAGATCGATAAGGCCGCGCAGAATCTTGCGCCACATTGGATTGCGCGCGAAATTATCATCGGTGAAAAAGAACGACGCCGAGCCATCGCGTATGCAGAGAGCTTCGATGGCCTTGATGATCGCCTCGGGAGTGCGGAAGCGGGTCTTGCGGCCCTGCACGTTGATGATCGTGCAGAAGCTGCATTCGAAAGGACAACCCCGCCCCGTATCAAACGTGCCGATCGGCGTCGCGAAACTGCCTTCGAAGTACTCCGGCGGATAGGAAGGGATCGGCGCGTCACCAAGGGGGGGAAGACCGCCGCGATATAGGGATCGCGGTTGGTCGCAAAGAATTTCTTCCAAAGCGTCGGGCCAGACCTCTTCGGCCTCTCCCTGGAAGACGATCGTGCCTTTGTCGATAATCTTCTGAATTTCGGCGGGCATCTTGTGCGGAGATGGAATGTCGGGCCGCTGAGGGTCGTCAACGCCATCGAGCATCGTCGCGATCGATCCCGAGACGTGAAAGCCGCCGATGACGCATGTGGCTCCGAGCGCCGACCAGGCATCGAGCAGGTCGCACGCGCGGGGAAACTGCGCGGTCTGCACGGCGACGAGGCCGACGATGAGGCGGGTTCCATCCTCGGGGAATCGGCGTTGAAGAGCGGCAAGCTTGCGTGCGTGATTCTTGACGCAATCTTCATACATGTGAATTTCAACCGGAACGCCGGCCGGGACAATATGGCCGAGCGCTTCGTCGGTCAGCGCTTGCATGGCGGCAAGGCTGTTCGACGGAAGAACGCCGCGCCAGAATCGGAATGGAAAACCCTGATCGTCGTAAGAGGTCGGCTTGATGAGCACGACGACAACGCGGCGAATTTCGCTCGGGAATTCGGTTTGCGCGCGCTCGGCGGGATCATCGATCTCAGTGGTAATCATCGTCATGGCATCCTGCCCTCTCTGGTGATGTTGTGCGCGGCCGGTCTGAGGCCTTGTGAAGACGCCCGATGGCAGAAGGGGGGAAGGGGAGCCAATGGGCGTCGATGACTCGCCGCTGCTGCGACGACTTGATTCTTACGTCGGAGCCCGCGTGCCTCTGACACCGCTGAGACGGGCGCCACCGGTGATACGTCTGCGCGTTGGCTCCGCCTCGTC
>JAJFLK010000146.1 GCA_021772735.1 Candidatus Sumerlaeota bacterium
GGTCGGTCAGGTCGTCGCGCCGGATCAGCTCCGCCTCGGCGCACGCTTCGAGGCCCCGGACGACTCCGCGCTCGATTCGCGCCGCAACGCTGTGGCCCGGCTTGGTTTGTTCGGAGCAGGTCGCGCGATCCTGGGCGGCGCCGCCTTCCTCGCCGCCCGCGATCTCGCAGGCGCTCGGGGAAATGCCTATGGAAACTGCCGAGGAGACGGTGAACGTCGAACGCACGGCCTGGCTCAGGTTCTCCGCGCTGCGCCGGGCGCCGCCGCCGAGCAGATCGAGCACGATCGAAGTATGCGGCGTTGCGCGCAGGGGCTCGGTCATGGGTTCGGGCGGCGCACAAACGAAGGCGTGCCACAGCCGGTTGGCCTCATCTTTGGTCCGCGCGACGACGATCGAGCGTCCGCCGCCTTCGCCGAGGCCCAGCCGGGCTGCGCGGCCCCCCTGATTCGCAAATCGATCCCGGCCCAGCGGCGCGCGGACGACGCCTCCGCCCACGCCGGTCTCGACCCGCCAGGGATATTGAAGCACGTTGCGCGCGGCGAGGTTGACCCCGAGGCCCAGAGTTGGCGTGGATACGATGGCATGAAGTTCGCCCGCGTCGAAGGCCTCCTCGACAAGCCGGCGCATCGGCGCGGAGAGGTCGGCATTATGGAAGGCCACGCCACGTTCGAGGCAGAAACGCATTAATTGGGCGGAGCTGCCCGCTTCGGCGTGCGCGAGCCTGGGTAACGCCAGACGGGCCGGGGCCGCAGTATCGCCCGCGATCCGGGCAAGGCGTTCGGCCCAGAGGCGGGTCGCGGCACGAGTCGGCGCGAAGACAATCAGGGGTTCCTCGGGCTCGCTCAGGCGCGCGGCCGCAGCAAGCAGCACGGCCTCGGGCGATTCGCGAGCCTCTTCGGGTTCGAGCCAGCCCTCGGCGACGCTCGCGGCCAGGGATTCGAGTGCGGCCGGATCGGCCAGGGCCTCGATGCCGTCCTCTTCGGTCGCCAGGTTGCGGTATTGAAAAATCCCTGTCGAGGCGTCGAGCACGCCCTCGCGCAGTTCGCGCGGACGCCGCCGGTCGAGCACGAACTCGGCGTCGAGCCAGCGCGCGACGGTCTTGGCCTCGGCCATCTGCGGAGACAGCGCGATGAGCTGTGTGCGATAAGGCGAGAGGCGGATCTTGGTCACCAGCAGATCGAGCAGTCCGCCTCGGCGCGCCTCGCCGAGCATCTGGATCTCGTCGATGACGACCACGCCCATCCCGGCCAGCACATCTGGAGCGGCCAGGAGATAGTGGTTCATCTTCTCGTAAACGGCGATCAGGACGTCGAAATCCGCGCCGAAGACCGCGCGGTCGGCCTCGGGGCGTTCGCGCGTCGCGCAGACCACTCGGAGGCCCATCGGCGCGAGCCAGGCGCGCAGGGTGGCGAATTTCTCCTCAGCCAAGGCGCGGGTCGGCACGAGATACGCAGCGCGACGCCCGGCATCGACCTGACACGCGATGGCCAGCTCGGCCGGGAGGGTTTTGCCGGCGCTCGTGGGAGCGACGAGCATGACGCTCTCGCCCCGAGCCAAGCCGGTCTCGCGCACGACACGGCGCTGGAACGGCAGTAGCCTCTCGATGCCGCGCCTGCGCCAGCCGTCGGCGAATCCCGGCGAGAGGGAGCCGCCTCCCGCGTTGGTGATTCCTCGTATCGAATCCATGACCGCTCCCTCATTTCGCATTTTTATCGCCAACGATGAAAATACGAAAATATAGGCCGCAAGTCCAAGGAATTCTTTGCCGGGAGATCAGTTGGTGGGTTCGGCGGGTTCGGCAGCTCGGGCGTCGCGGCGAAACATCCAGATCGCCACGCCCAGCGTCAGGATCGCAGGGGCATAGATCGCCGCGAAATCGGGGATCATGTGATCCGTGTGCAGATGACCCCGCATCGTATCGAAGACATGAAGCAGTGCGTGGAGGCCGAACCAGATCGCGGTCACCATGATGAGAACCGCCCGATGAGTCCGAACAAGGGCCGCCCAGCCGAGCACGGCGGCGATCATCAAGTTTGCGCAGCCGACATCGCGCACAAAGTGCACGTTGAACGGTCCGGTTTCGGCAACCCCCGGGAAGACCTCGAACCAGCCCTCGGGATCGATCAGGATCCAGAGCGAGACAGCGGCCGTCACTCCGGCCAGACCCCCAAGCAGCCACGTCCATCCGTCGGTCTTCGATTCCATAGTCTTCAGGCTCCTTTGGTCTAGCCGGCGCGAAACAGGTCGATCGACCCGCAGACCAGCAGCACGACGCTGATCCAGCCGTTGATGGTGAAGAAGGCGGCGTCGAGGCGCGAGAGGTCATCGGGGTTGACGACTTTGTGCTCAAAGCGCAGCAGCCACGCGCAAAGCGCAAGACCCGCGAGGTAGAACATGCCAAGTCCACCAAGCATTCCGAACGCGAGGAAGAACACCAGGCAAAGCGCGTGGCACATGGCCGAGATTGCCAGCGCACGGCGTGCGCCGAACCGCACCGGGATCGAGTGCAGGCCGAGCCGTTTATCGACGGCGAAATCCTGGAGCGAATAAATAATGTCGAACCCCGCGGTCCAGAGCATGACGCCAATGCCGAGCACGATGGGCAGGGCGCCGAGCTCGGCGCGGACCGCGACCCATGCGCCGACCGGCGCGATGCCGAGAGCCGTCCCCAGGATGAAGTGAGTCCACCAGATTCGCCGCTTTGCCAGCGAGTATCCCAGGAGCACGGCGACGGCGACGGGCGAGAGCCACAGCGCCAGTGAGTTCAGCGCAGCTGAGCACACGATGAACCCGACGAGATTGACGGCGAGGAATTTCCAGACGAATGAGCGGGTCAAGCGGCCCGAAGGCAGAGCCCAACCGCGCGAGCGGGGATTCTGGCGGTCGAAATCCTCGTCCATCAATCGGTTGAACGACATCGCGGCAGACCGCGCGAAGACGCACGCGAGGACGATCCAGAAAATTTGCGCGCCCGAGGGGAGTCCATCGGCTGCCATCAGCGCGGCGAACAGCGCAAACGGCAACGCGAAAATCGAATGCTTGAACTTGATCATCTCAAGCGTCGTGCCGAGCCTGCGCACGAGCCCTGCAAACCGAGCCTCCGAGGAATAATCGAAACTAACGCCTGGCGCCTGGGCAGCGGCAGTGGCTCGCGGCGCTTCTCGCTCGGGCGACGCGTGGGGCACGAGTGCCCCGGTTGGGTCTGCGGAGGTGTCGGAGTGGGTCATGGCAGATCGGGTTCGAGACGCGCCGGACGGCAAACGCGCGGCGTGATTAAACCACGGAAAGACGCGGAACGCGAAGGTTCACGA
>JAJFLK010000147.1 GCA_021772735.1 Candidatus Sumerlaeota bacterium
ATCTGTGCAATCTGTGTAATCTGTGGTTCTCTTTTATTGACGCAGCTTATTCGTTAGGGGGGACGCCCTTTGGCCCTGCTCCGCTTGACGCCCCAGCGGCCCCTCGTCATACTTGCCCGCTGATTCACGAGCGCCAGTGAACCTGCGGCGCGCGATTTTGTGACCCCTTCCCATGGCATCCCAAGACTCACCCGTCACCTCCTCGTTTTTCATGGCTGCGGCTTTGCTCGCAAGCGTGGCGGGACTCCTGTTTTTCTATAACCTCGGCGATGAAGACCTCGATTCGGACGCCCAGGCCCGGGTCCTGCTCACCGCCGGGGATATGAACGCGAACAAGACGTGGCTCGTGCCGACTGTGGACGGGCAGGGCCGGTGGGAGAAGCCGCCGCTTTATGTCTGGTCCGTGAAGCTGACGTCGTTTTTTTACGGCGGCGAAGTCGATCCGCTGGTCGGCCGCATTCCCGGCGCGGCGGCGATGTTCCTGCTCGTCATGCTCGGCGCGTGGTGGACGTATCAGCATCTGATGCGGTATCCGCGCGACGATATCCCGGACATGCGTGCCGAAGCTTACGCGCTGCTTACCGGGCTGATCCTGACAACGAACCCGGAGGTGCTGCGCCTCGCGCGCGAGGGCGTCGCCGATTCGCTCTTCGTTCCGCTGTGCTTCGGCGCGCTGTATTGCATGGGCGAATCGTTCGAGGTCCGGCGCTCGTATTTTGCAGCCCAGCCCTGGCGCCGCTGGGTGCTCGCGGCATACGTCCTGATGGGTCTGGGGATGATGACCAAAGGGCCGGCGGTTTTCTTGTTCGTGCTGATCCCTTACGCGGCGACTTGTTGGAATTACAAACTCTTCCGGCCTGATCCGATCCATCTGGCCGGCGCGGTGCTGGCCCTGGCGATCGGCGGATGGTGGTATTTCATCGCGATGCGGATCGAGCCCGCCGCTCGCGGCGTGTTCATGAATGAGCTGTTCGGCAAGCGATTCGGACCGGACGCCCTGAACCCAGAGCCCTGGTACGATTATCTGAAAATGACTGCGGTCTCTTTTTTTCCCTGGGTTCTGCTCTCGGCGGTGATGGCCTGGCGCGTGATCCGGCACGGGCAACGCACCCCGACGACGCTGCTTTGGACGTGCGCTTTCTTGAGCGGGCTGGTCTGGCTTTCGCTCGTCGGCAGCAAGAAACCCGAATATTTCATGGTCGTCGGGCCGTTCATCCTGCTGCTCGCCGGTGACGCGCTGACCCGCTGGCACTTCGATACGAACGCGGGCAAGGCCTTCCGGTGGATCATTCGCGCTGTGCGATGGATCGGCGTCGCCGTCGGCGTTGCGGCGAGCATCTGGATCAGCTCGAAACTCGGGATCGCGTTGGCGATCGCACTGGCCGTGCTCTACATCTCGTTCTGGTTCCACCGGTTCCGCATGACTTATACGTATGCGCTCTGGGAGCGCACCGTGCAGGCCGCCGCGCTGCTGCTGATCGTCTTTGGCGCCGCCGAGACGGTTTATGTGCGCGATTACATCCCGCGCAAGGGCTCGCTCGGCCAGCGCAAGAGTTTCGTCACGCGCGTGAGCCGTCACCTGCCCGAGGGCGCACAGCTTTATATTTATGGCCGCGAGGATACGGCGCTTTACAGCTATCTGCTCGGCTCGCTTCTGCCGGTCGTCAAGAGCGTGGATGAATTGCTTGAGCGCGGCGCGGAGGGCGAGGGCGAGACGTGGCTACTTTCAGACGAAGACGTTCGCCAGCTGATGCGAGATCCGCGCCTTGCCGCAGTGACGACGCGCATCGGCGGCGGGGCGATGCGGCCCCGCGCGGCGTTGTTCAAAGTCGTGCCCGATGTCCGCGCCGGCGATTCACCGACGCTCGCCGAAAGATACGCTTCGGTCAAGCCGCTTCGACTGGTCGTCAGGGGTGATGCCGGTGCGGCCGATTCCGGACAGGCACGCGAGATAGCCGACCGGATCGAGCGCCTGGATGATGAAACACCGATCGAGGGAATCATTGAGCTGGGCAACGCCTTGCGCGGCCACCCCTCGCCCAGTTGGATCGATTTCCACCTTCGCTTCGAGCGCCCGAACCGCGAACTGCTCAAGAGCGGTCTCAGCTTTCACAACGTCATGGGCGAGCACGATCAGGATATCGCCTTCGCGATCACGCGATACCCCATTTTCCAGATGGGCAAACAACGATACTATCGGCGTCCGTTCCGCTCGGGGCTGGTCGATTTCTTCGCGCTCGATTCCGTGGCGCTTGGCGCCGGCGACCCCAGCTGCGCCGCTCAGTGGGCCTGGATCGAAACTGAGCTGGCCGAGAGCGACGCGCCGTGGAAGATCGTCGGGCTCTATTCGCCGCTCGCCAGTCGCGCATCGGACAGCGAAAACGATCACGATCTGGCCGAGCGCCTGCTGCCGCTATTCGACGCGCACGGCGTCGATCTCGTCATGTGGTCCGACGAGCACTGGTATCAACGCATCGAAGATCCCGAGCACGGTCCGGTCTTCATCGGCGCGGGCTGGAGCGGCGACGCCGACCCTTCGGATTTTGTCTCGGGCACGGGCCTGCGCCGCTCATACACCGAGGAGCCGG
>JAJFLK010000148.1 GCA_021772735.1 Candidatus Sumerlaeota bacterium
TGGCCAGGCCGGTCTCGTCGCCGGTGTCGGTGAACGTGCCGTCGCCGTTGTTGCGAAAAAAAAGTTCGGCTCGAAGAAGAAGTTCGTCAATTCGCTGTTGACGACATAAATATCCAGATCCCCGTCGTTGTCATAATCGAACGCAAGGGGCGAGCCCTTGTCGCGCGTGTCGTCTTTCATATCGCCCGTGATCTGGTTGATGAACGTCCCGTCGGGCCGCTGGATCATCAGATAGCTGGTCGTCAGGTTTGGAGTCGTCCCTGTGTCTGCTGTTGTCGGGAGATAGACATCGAGCAGGCCGTCGCGATTGACATCCAACCAGGCTCCGTTAGCCATAGCGAACTCCAGGTTGGCCAGGCCGGTCTCGTCGCCGGTGTCGGTGAACGTCCCGTCGCCGTTGTTGCGGAAAAAGAAATTCGGCTCGAAGTTGCCCGGGCCATTATTAAGCGTGTTGTTGACGATATAGAGATCCTGATCGCCATCATTATCCGTGTCGATCGCCGAGACGCCCAGACCGCCGCCCTCGGGCAAAGTAGACTGGGCGCCTGCATCGAACAAAACATTGGTGAATGTGCCATCAGTGTTCTGACGCATCAGCCAGTCTGCCGTCTCCATACTATTGAGATAAGCATCCAGGTCGCCGTCTTGATCAAAGTCGAACCACACAGAGCCTGTGCCGACAAAACTGCTCACGCCCGCGATCCCCGATTCCACGCTGACGTCCGTGAAGGTCACCGGCGCTTGGGCGCGGGCCGGAGCGTGCGCCGCCGTCAGGGCGACCAGCGTGGTGAGATAGAAGAGGGAGCGGGAAAAGCGGCGCATCAAGGTTCCTTCGTGCGGGATCATAGAGCATCAACAATTCAGGTATCTACAAGAAAATGGCGCAGGCTGCCGCCGCCATTTCTCTGGTTAGGTCCAATCATTTGTGGCAGGTTAGTCCGGTTAGTGAGCGATACCGAATGCAAGCGAGGTTATCCATGGATACGCGTCAGGCGAGGCTGGTTGTCGAGGGACGAGGCAACTGGGTTTATACGCACCAGATCGGTGATGCCGAGCGTTTATCGATCGGCCGCAGCTCCGAATGTGATCTGCATCTGAACGACATGCATGCATCGGGCAAGCATTGCGAGATTGTCCGGCGCGGCGAGGATTACTTCCTCTGCGATCTGGGTAGCCGTAATGGAGTGCTCGTCGACGACAAAAAAGTTGATGGCGAGGTGAAGCTCAAGAATGGCGCGGGCATCAAGCTGGGCATTACGACCATCAGTTTCATTACTGGAAAAGACGACTCGTTTGCCTCGTCGGTATCGATTGCGATGGTGCCGGGCGCGAAGCTTCCCGGTTTCGAGCCCGAGGCGGCTCTCCAGCCGATGATCGATCGCCTCGATGGCCTGCGCGACAAAATGAAGCTGCCGTCGGCCAAGTCCGGCGAAATGCTCCACGAGGTTGTTGAAGATCTTCAGAAGGAACTTCGCGAGGCGCGCGCGGAGATCCGCCGTCTCCGGGTCGGGCACGAATTCAGCCAGACGCTTGCCGCCGCCGAGACCCCGCACGATCTGATCGAGTTCGCCATGAAAAGCATCGCCGGGCAGCTTGAGGCTCAGAACGGTTTTATCATGACGGTCGATTCGGCCACGAAAAAATGGGTCGTCCGCGCGCGAACCGGCGATATCTGCGATTGGTCGCGCGAGGCCGAGGGCGATGAAGCGAAGCAACTTCCCATGAGCCTGACGATCGTCGAACAGGCCATCCGTAGCGCCAAGCCTGTGGGGAGCCAATCCGCCATCGATGACTCGCGATATGACAGCGCGAAGAGCGTCGCCATCCTCGGGATTCAGTCTTTTATTTGCCACCCGATTTTGCGCGACGGCAAGGCTTGCGGTGTGGTCTATGTCGACCGGCGAACGAGCGCCGTTCCGTTCAGTATGAGCGAAGAGAAGATATTCGAAATCCTCATCGCCGAGCTCTCCGGCCGGCTGTTCCCCGGCAGTGGCGCGGCTTCGGCGTAATACATACTTTCAAAACTTAATCATGAACGACGTGATCATCTATATCGCGGCAGCCTTTTTTCTTCTGATGGGGCTGGTCGCCCTTGTGAACCCCCCATATATAGCGAGCTTCCTGTCGCTCAAGAGCCTTCCCCGCGACATGCGCCACGAGGTCCGGGCCGTTTATGGCGGATTTGGGATTGCGATGAGTGCGGTCCTGATCGCGGCGACTCGTGTCGATTCGATTCGAAGCGGTGTGATTCTGACCGTATCGCTGGCCCTGCTCGGTATGGCCGCCGGCCGATTAGTATCCCTGTCCGTGGACCGATCGGTCGGGAAGTATCCGAATTTGTTCCTTGCCGGGGAGCTTCTTCTGGGCGGCTTGCTTTTGCTGTCCTGGATGTCTCTGGCCAACATGGATTCTTAGAGACTTAGGGCGGTTGGATTTCATCCGTGGCGTTGATGAAGCCACGAGCGGTGGGGGCGGGCTCACGCAGAATAATTGACATCAACCCACGTAAAGACCGAAGATGAATGGCAAGGGAGCGCTTTGCGACTTACATATCGACGACGCTTGCGGCCAATTCTCGCGACTGTTTGCGGGGCGGCCAGGGCGGAGAGACCTGCCTCTGGCAAGGCGGCGCGGAGTGCGCTGCGTATGCCGCCGCGAAGGCCGTCGCGCTGTTTCCGATCAATTTATTACTCCTGAGGGGGAGCACACCCATGAACGATCTCGTCCAATTTATCACCGTCGATGAAATCGCGGTCATAACGATCAACAATCCGCCGGTCAACGCGCTGAGCCCCGGCGTTCCCGAGGGCATCGCCGCGGCGATCCAGAAAATAAGCGGCGACGACAACATCAAAGCGGGCGTCCTGATCGGCGGCGGGCGGACCTTCATCGCCGGCGCAGACATCAATCAGTTTGGCAAAATGGTATCGGGCGAGGTCAAGCGCGACCCGGCAGGGCTTAACGTTTTGCTCACTCCGATCGAGCAGTGCTCCAAGCCGATCGTCGCGGCGATCCACGGCACGGCGTTCGGCGGTGGACTTGAGATTTCGATGGCGTGCCATGCGCGTGTCGCGGTGGCAGGCGCGCAGGTCGGCCAGCCCGAGGTCAAGCTGGGTATCATCCCCGGCGCCGGCGGGACGCAGCGTCTTCCCCGGCTTGCGGGCGTTCCCAAGGCCGTCGAGATGTGCGCCACGGGCGATCCGATCAAGGCCCCCGAAGCTCACAAGCTCGGAATCATCGATAGCATCATCGAGGGCGACCTGCTCGAAGGCGCGATAGCTTACGCGCGCGACCTCGTCGCCAAAGGCGAACCGCTGCGGCGCACCTGCGACCTGACCGAAAAGCTCGGCGACGAGAAAACCAACTCCATGATTTTCGCCATGGCGCGCCAGATGGCCGCGAAGAAAGCCAAGGGCATGATGTCTCCGTTGCGCGCAATCGATGCGGTCGAGGCGGCGACCAAACTGCCGTTCGACGAAGGCATCAAGCGCGAGGGCGAGATCTTCACCGAATGCCTTCGATCGCCCGAGTCCTCGGCGATGATTCATGTTTTCTTCGGCGAGCGCGCGGTATCAAAGGTTCCGGGCATCCCGGCCGATGCGCCGATCAAAGACATCAAGAGCGTGGGCGTCCTGGGCGGCGGCACGATGGGCGGCGGCATCGCGATGGTCTACGCCAATGCGGGCATCCCGGTCGTGCTCAAAGAGACGAAACAGGAGTTCCTCGATCGCGGCATGGGCATCATCGAGGGCAACTACGCCGCGCGCGTCAAGAAGGGCCGCATGACACAGGACAAGATGGACGCCAACATGGCGCTCATCACGCCGACGCTCGATTACGCCGGTTTCGCCGACGTCGATATCGTAGTCGAGGCGGTCTTCGAGGACATGGAAATCAAGAAGTCGGTTTTCGCCGAGCTGGATAAAGCGACCCGCCCCGACTGCATTCTGGCGTCGAATACCTCGACGCTCGATGTGGATCAGATCGCCGCGGCGACCAGCCGTCCGCAGCAGGTTATCGGGCATCACTTTTTCAGCCCGGCCAACGTCATGCGTCTGCTTGAGATTGTCCGGGGGAGCGAATCGAGCGACGAGGTCATCGCCACGTCGCTGAAGCTCTCTCGCAAGCTGCGCAAGGTCGGCGTGCTTGTCGGCAATTGCCCAGGGTTCGTCGGCAATCGCATGATCGGAATCTATTCGCGTGAGGCCCAGTTCCTCGTCGAGGAAGGCGCGACTCCGGCCCAGGTTGATAAGGCGCTCGAAGACTTCGGCATGGCGATGGGGCCATTCCGAATGAGCGACCTTGCCGGCGTCGATGTCTCCTGGCGCGTCAAGCAGGGCAACCAGCACTTGATTCCGAGCGGCCAGCGCCAATCAAGTATCGTGGACAAGCTTTATGAGGCCGGCCGATACGGGCAGAAAACATCGAAGGGCTGGTACCGATATGAGGAAGGCAGCCGCAATGCGATTCCCGACGATGAAGTGCTCAAGATGATCGACGCCTCGGCCGCCGAGGCCGGCATCACGCGCCGCGAGGTAAGCGATGAGGAGATTGTCGAGCGCTTGGTCTACGGACTGGTCAACGAGGGCGCGAAGATTCTGGACGAGGGCTTCGCCGCCCGAGCCGTGGATATCGATATCATCTACATCTTCGGTTACGGATTCCCGCCCTTCCGGGGTGGCCCGATGTGGCACGCCAGCGCCGTCGGTTTGCAGAAGGTGGCCGATCGAATCGCCGAGTTCGAAAAGGAGCACGGCGAGATGTGGAAGTGCTCCGAATTGCTCAGCCGCCTCGCCGCCGAGGGCAAGACATTCGAGCAGTTCGATAAAGAGAAGACGGAGCAATTGGCTGGAGTCTAAATGGAAACGGCTCCCGGGCCGCTTCTTCGCCCGACCTCGGTGACGGGCAATCATGACGTGCCGGGCTGGACCGGCGCGAGATTCTCAAACGGCACGGGCTCACCGCTCGTGCCGTTTCTTCTATCCTTCCGGGCGGGGACATGATTCTTCTTTGGCCCGGCCCGGAATGCCGATCGAAACGCCGGTCGGCGCATGCACTCCGCCGAGCGAAGCGCCAAATTGATGAATTCCATGAAAGAAAACGGCAGGCCGTCCTTTCTTGCCCGGCATCGTGGCGGGCTTCTCAAGCTGCTCGCGGTTGCCGCTCTTGTCATCGTTTATTGCTCGAATGGCCGCTTCATCGCCGGCAGTGATGTTTACCCGGCTCGGTTTATCCCCGTCAGCCTCGTGACCGAAGGCGATTACGACCTGAACGAATTCACATTCATCCGCGGCGCCGAGGGGACCGGCGGCATCCCCGGAGGGCAGCTCTTCGCCGAAGCCGGCAAACCGTACGATGGGCGGTGCCTCTCGTACTATCCGACCTTTATTCCGACGCTTCTTGCGCCGGTGTATTTCATTCCGTTTCGCCTTCTCGCGCTTCCGGCCGAGCATTTCCTCGTCTTCTATATGGATAAGTTGTTCGCGTCGATCTTCGCGTCGCTTTCCGCGTTCTTCCTTTTCGGAGCGTTGTGCGTCGTCAAAACCCCCCGCGTGGCCGCAATCGCAATCTCACTGGCGTATGCCCTGGGCACGAGCACATGGGCGATCAGCGCGCAATCGCTTTGGCAGCATGCGCCGTCGCAATGTTTTCTTGCCGCATCGCTCTGGCTTTGGCTGCATCTGGAGCGGCCACGGCTGAGTCAATCTTCGGCCAGCATCCCCATATTGCTGGGTCTGGCCGTCGGATGCGCCGTGGCCGCTCGTCCATCGAACGTTATTTGGGCCTCGCTGCTCTTGGGCGATCTCCTATTGCGCCGACGATGGAAGACTCTGGCTCTTTATATTCTCGGCGGGTTGCCGGCGGCGATTTTTCTGCTCGCTTACAATTCGAGCGTTTTCGGAGATCCTCTGATTTCCGGCTACCAGTTCAACCCCGTCCAGCGCATTATGCCCGATTGGCTCGCGTGGAAAAACCTGCCTGCCGGAGGCCTCGGCCTTCTCTTCTCGCCCAGCCTGGGCCTGATTCCGAACGCACCGTTTTATTTGCTACTGCCCCTGACGGTCTGGACCGGCTTGCGCCGTCCGCTGCCGGGTCTTTCGCGTCGGGTTGTCGTTTTGCCTGCGCTTTTCTGCATCGGGCATTGGACGCTCTATGGGTGTTATCGCGAGTGGTGGGCGGGCTGGTCATTCTGCTATCGTTACCTGACCGATATCCTCCCAATGGCAAGTTTCCTCCTCTTCAATCTCTGGCGCGTCCGATTCCCGTCTTTCATCTCTGCTTCGGGCCGGTGCCTTGCGCGCCGCTCGCTCTGGGGCGTTTTTGCTATCTGCGCGCTATGGGGCACGCTGGTTCAGGCTTACGGCTCATATGCCTGGGGTGGAGTTTGGTTCGGCCGGTATTGGCAGAACATCAACCAGCAATTGTTTGTAACTTCGGAGCGATCGGCGCCCGGGACGATCTTCGATAAAGAATCGGTCATCTGGTCGCTTGATCCGGCCGAGCACCTGATCGCCTGCGAGTCTGAATACTTCCGCTGGGCGCCGGGTATCTGGTTCGCGACACCGCGCAAGGTTCATCACGATCTCTTCGTGACACAGACGATTCCATACGGGCCTTACGCGCCGATCATTCTTCCGATGGGGGGAAACTAGAGCGTGCGCCGCATGATTCCATACCGCTCCAACCTGGCGCTCTGGCTTTTGTGGCTCGTATACGCCGCGATCGCATTGGGAACGCTGCCGCATTACGGCATCACGTGGGATGAAATTTTCCACTACATCTCGGGCGATATGATGCTCGATTACCTGCGCACCGGGGAGCTGAAGGTCGAGGACAATTCGAACCTGCGGTTCTATGGACCGCTGATCGATACGCTCGGCTCGCTATCGCAGAGCCACTTGCACACAAAGCGCGAATGGCTCGATTATGATGTCGCTCGGCATCTGCCCAGCGCGATCCTCGGCGTTTTGATTGTGCCGCTTGTCTTTGCGATGACGGCGCCCTCGCATGGCCGGCGCGCCGCCTTTTTCGCCGCCGTTGCGATGGCGCTGTCGCCGCATTTTTTCAGCTATCTGCATAACGATCCCAAGGATACCGGCATCGCGTTCTTCGTGACCGCGTGCCTCTGGACCGCTTCGCGACGGGCGAGGGGAGGCTCGTGGCTCTGGCTCCTGGGCGCGGCGTTTATGTTTGGTTTCGGCTTTGCGACCAAGCTGACGATCGCGCTTGTTCTGCCGATGTTAATCGCGTGGTTCCTGCTTCAGACTCCGCGACACTGGCGCAGGCCCATCACCGAACCCGGCCTCGCGCGCTTCACCGAACTGGCGGTTGTCCTGCCGTTTCTCGGTCTGGTCGTCGGCGTGATCTGTTATCCCTGGCTGTGGGAAAATCCTCTGCATCGCGTCGTCGAAGTCCTCCGATTCTTCGCCGAGCTTCAATGGCTTGGCCCTGTCTTGTTCAAGGGTGAAATCCTCCACACGAACGAACTTGGATACGACTTTGCTCTCACCATGTTCACGATCCAGAACCCGCTGTTCATCCTCGGGCTCGCCGTGTTGGGTTCGGCCTCGACGCTGTGGACATGGCGACGCAGGAGGCGGACGGCGGGCCAGCTTGCCCTGATCGGTCTCACGCTTTTCATGATCGTTGCGATGCGCTCGCCTCAGCACGCGCACGACGGCTTGCGTGAGTTCCTTCCCATCCTGCCGCTCTTGAGCATTCTCGCCGGCGTCGGCGCGGAATCGATCTGGCGGCGCGCTCGCCGGTTCGATCTGCGTCGCAAAAATCAAGGCGGTCGTGCGGGCGCCGGTCGGCTCGCCGCGTCGGTCGTCCTCGCAGTTGGCTTTGTCGGTGTCGCGTGGTTTATGATCGCGCTGCATCCGGATCAGACGGCGTATTTCAATCGCCTGGTCGGCGGAGCAAAGGGCGCTGAGGGCCGTTATGAGATCGAGTTCTACTGCAATCCATACAAGCGCGGCATGGCCTGGCTCGACGAGCGTGCGCCGCAGACTTCGGCCGTCATCGTTCCGCTCAATTACTACGCCGCCCGTTACTACGATACGCCGAATATTCGTTCAATCGGCGACGGTCGCGCGCGTTACGTCATGACGATCCCCCGCCTCCATCTCGACCATATCGTCCTGCCGCCCGGGCTCGAAGTGATCCACGAGATCAAGGCCGGCGGCGCGACAGTGCTAACCATTTATGAATTTTCGGGCGGTCGGATCGGCAGTTACTCTCGGTAGTTCGCCCACGCTACTCCAAGTCGCGTCGGCGTCCGAAATAGGCGTCGAACCCGCCAAGATGTTCCCAGCGCCGCGGGCCTTCCATGTATTCATCGCGCAGCACGAAGCCTGTCCAGAATCTGCCCCAATCCATCCGGGCCGCGCGGGTTGTTTCTCGTTGCGTTGGGGTCAGACTTTCATCACCGCGAATCAGCAGATCCAGACGTTTCATCTGTTTCCAGCGTAGCGGTATCGGCTGCCAGTAGTGACGGAAACGGCGGCGCACCCAATCGTAACGCTCCTTATAGGGCATCGGGGTTTGTTCGAAAACCGAGCTGTCGACGATGATGAATTTCGCCTGCGTGTCCGGCGAGATTGTTCCCCACTGCGCCGCACCGTACCGGCGCAGCGACCAGAGCAGAGGCCATTCGACATGCCCCTTGAAAGCCAATGGCGTATCGTATCCCTCATGATTGTTGTGAGCTTGATGCGCGATCGACCGCACCATCTCGTGAAATTCCATATGCGATGAAGCGTAGGTCAAACGCTCGATGGCCGCTCCGGGTTGCACGAAGCTTACGCGAATGCCGATGAACGACTGCCAGATAAGCCCGGCAGCCGCCAGCACGCAGCACACCACGAGGGCGGGCGTTGTCATTCTCCCTAAGGCTCCGCGAGTTGGCTCTCTGGCGTCGGCGCTTTTCAACTCGCTCAACCTCACTTTCCACCGTTCGATGCCCAATTGCGCATAGAGCCCGCAAGAGATGAGCAAGGGAACGACGATGTGCAGCGTCACCCAGGGAACTTTCTCCCCCGCATACGAATAGGCGAGGAAGCTGCCCGCCGCCCAGTAGTCAACAAACGCGTGGAACGTGCGTCCGCGATTGAGGTGATTCCAGCCGGTGATGCCAATGACGATGAAAAGCTGAACAACGATCCAGACATGGAAGGCTCGGGTCATGTGGAGGAGCGTATCGAAAGATTCTGGCAGCGGTGCAAACCACAGTGGGCCGCGATATGTCACGCCGCCCGCCGCGCCTTCGCCCTGCAGGACCAGTGGGATGTGAAGCGTAATAAAGCTGACCGCCAACCATGCGAAAAAGAGCCCGCGCCGCCTGCCCCGATTTCTGCTCGGATCGCGTGGCCACATCTGAGATATCAGGCAGGAGACCCAATAAATAAGAAACGCAAGCTCATAGAGCGCGAGGTGAAGCAGATAGAAGTGATACTGCCCCGCAATGCGGCGTTTTTCGTTTTCACCCGACCAGTATTCGAACGCCTCCCAGGGGCCGTTCCAATGCACGAGCCACACCGCGAGGGCCTCGCGTATCGTCGCGTCTTCGGCTCGCTCGAAACCGTGAAAGAACGACGTGAAGATCGCGACGATAAGAGCGAATCCCAGGACAAGCCCGACGATGATAGCGGGCCAGTGGCGAGTTACGGCCAACACGATTTCGCGGCAGACCGGTTCCTCGGCGAGCGGCCGCCGTTGGACGAGGGCGTGAATCAGACAGCCGATCGCGAAGGTCGCAAGCAGGAAGGCGAAGATCAGATACGTTTCTTTGATGGAGATGGCGTATGCCAAGAGCGCGAACCAGGCGACGATCTTCCAGCCCCTCGGGCGTCGCGAAAACAGCCAGCCCATATAGACGATCCAGAATGCGGCGGCGAGGAACGGCACATCATTGCGGCAGAAACGACTATAGAAAGTCAGCGTCGGCGAGATCGCGAGAAAGGCGATTGCCGTATAGGCCGCCGTCTTTCCCAGATAATGCCGCATGCCGTAGAGCGGCCACAGCATCGCCAGTCCGCTCAGCGCGGGAAACAGGCGCATTGTTGCGTCCGTCTCCTCGCGACCGACCCATTCCACGATCTTGAATACTGCTGCCACCGCCCACTGCAGCACGGGGCCGTGGAGGATCGGCATGAACTCATAATGGCCGGTCAGATAAAGCTGGTAAGCGTAATACGCGAACATGCTTTCGTCGTGCTGGACCGGCTTGAGATCGAGCTGCCACAAACGCGTGAAAAGCAGATACGCCGCGAGCGCGGTGAGAAAGATCAACTCGGCGGCGCCGGCCGGTGTTGGGTGCGGCTCGATCTCGGGCAAATCCGCTTTGGCGGGAGTTTTGTTGGCTTCCATGATTCACTGAGGTTGACAGGGTGGCGCGAATACCAAAACTTCGGCGCCGCCACGGGCGAGGCCCGGGCATCGCGGTCATTTTTCTCGGGCACCAATCTCTCTATCGTTAGGCCAAGGCACAAGAAAAACCCTGCCCGCCGGTGTGATAAAAAGTTTTCTCAGCACGGGCAAATCAAGGTTCTTCGTGCAACTCGCCCCGGAATGTGCAGAATATGGAGGTTCGAGAGGCGGCGTATATGACCGACCTTGATTCCGGGATCTTCGGATCGCACACCGGCACGTTGCACCGTCTCCCCAAGGTGGGGCCGGGGGACAAATCAGCTCGAACTGTTCAGAGGTAAGTTCAATGGCTCAAAACATTTACGAAAAAATTTGGAACGCGCATTTGGTCCACGAAGAGGCGGGGCAGGATTCACTAATCTACATTGACCGCCACTATGTCCACGAGGTGACCTCTCCGCAGGCCTTCGAGGGTCTGCGCCTCGCCGGCCGCAATGTTCGGCGCCCCGAGCTGACTTTCGCCACGCTCGATCACAATATTCCGACCACTGACCGCAGTCAGCCGATCTCCGATCCGATGTCGAAAAAGCAGATCGACACATTGACGAGCAATTGCAAAGAATTCGGCGTCGCGCTTTTCGATATGGATGACGCGCGCAACGGTATCGTGCACGTCATCGGCCCCGAGCTCGGCCTGACCCAACCTGGCTTGACGATCGTCTGCGGCGATTCGCATACCTCGACGCACGGCGCGTTCGGCGCGCTGGCCTTCGGCATCGGCACGAGCGAAGTCGAGCACGTCCTCGCGACCCAAACCTTGCCGCAGCGCGAAGCTAAGACGATGGAGATTCGCGTCGAGGGCGAGCTCAAGCCTGGCATTACGGCCAAGGACGTTATCCTGGCGATCATCGGGAAGATCGGAACGGCCGGAGGGACGGGCTACGTCATTGAATTTACCGGCTCCGTCATCCGCGACCTTTCGATGGAAGGCCGCATGACGGTCTGCAACATGACAATCGAAGCGGGCGCGCGCGCGGGGCTGATCTCGCCCGACGCGAAGACCATCGAATACCTCCAGGGCCGCAGTTACCTGCCCGAAGGCGTCTCGCCCCAATCGCTCGCCAAGCGCTGGAGCGCCTTTGCCTCGGATTCCGGCTGCACATACGACACGCTCGTCGAATTGAACGGCGCCGATATCGAGCCGCAGGTCACGTGGGGCACGTCGCCCGGCATGGTCACGGGCGTGACCGGCACGACGCCCGTGCTTGCTGATATCGCCGATCACAACGAACGACTCTCGGCCGACAAGGCGCTCAAATACATGGACCTGCCCGAGGGCCTGCTGATGACATTCATTCGGATCGATAAAGTGTTCATCGGTTCATGCACGAACAGCCGCATCGAAGATCTGCGCGAGGCCTCGCGTGCGGTCAAAGGTTATGACGTCGCTCCATCGGTGAAGCTGGCGATGGTCGTCCCCGGCTCACAGGCGGTCAAGCGCCAGGCCGAAGCCGAGGGGCTGGATAAAATCTTCACCGAAGCCGGGTTCGAATGGCGCGAGGCCGGGTGCTCGATGTGCCTGGCGATGAACGATGACCGGCTTGATCCGGGCGAGCGATGCGCCTCGACGTCGAACCGAAACTTTGAAGGTCGCCAGGGCAAGGGCGGCCGCACGCACCTCGTCAGTCCTGCCATGGCAGCGGCTGCGGCGGTCGAGGGGCACTTCGTGGATATACGGGACTGGAAATACTTGTAGCACGCTGCACGGGCTCCGCGCATTGAGAATGAGCGAGCCAAAGGCGAATGAGAGGCAAATGAGATGAAGGAATTCACGACACTCACGGGCATCGTCGCGCCGTTGGATGCGTCGAACGTCGATACCGATCAGATCATCCCGAAGCAATTCTTGAAGCGCATCGAGCGCACCGGGTATGGGGAGTTTCTTTTCTTCGATTGGCGGCTCAGGGAAGACGGCTCGCCGAATCCGGATTTCGAGATGAACGCCGCGCGATACGAGGGTGCCTCGGTCCTGCTCGCCCGGGAAAACTTCGGTTGCGGATCCTCGCGCGAACACGCCCCCTGGGCGCTCGATGGCTTCGGTCTGCGTTGCATTCTTGCTCCATCGTTTGCCGACATTTTCTTCAACAACTGCTTTAACAACGGCATGTTGCCCATCGCGCTGCCTGCCGCGACGATCGATGAGCTTTTCGAGCTGGTGCGCGCGAGCGAAGGTTACGAGCTGACGGTGGACTTGCCGGAGCAGAAAATCACGCGGCCCGATGGCTCGACGATCGGCTTCGATGTCGATCCGTTTCGCAAGGATTGTTTGCTCAAAGGCCTGGACGCGATCGGCCTGACGCTCAAGAACGAGTCGAAGATTTCTGCATACGAGAGCAACGCGGATATCCCGATCCCGGCTGCGAGTTGAATCGCGCAGGATCGCGCCGTGTAATTCGAGAAACTTTGCACTGAATCGAAATGCATTGATCGCCCGGCCTCGGCCCGCCTATCGTGCGCCATGGTCGAGCCTTCCAACGCGCCCGAAGTTCGTCCGTCCGGCGCGTCGCCCGAGCGCGATATCTTCGAACGGCCCGGCGCGGTCGCGCTGATTTTCGCGGCGCTTGCGGTCTTCATGACGTGGCCGCTGGCCTCACGTTTTACAACTCACGTCCCGGCCGGCGCCGTCGATCTCTGGCAGAATTACTGGAACTTCTGGTGGTGGAAAACCTGCCTGCTCGATCTGCATCAAAGCCCCTACTTCGCGTCGGTTTTGTTTCATCCCAGCGGCGCGAGCATGGCGTTCTATACACATTCGCCTTTCAACATGCTGGCGGCGTTGCCGGTCGCAGCATGGCTCGGCCCGGGGGCGGCGTATAACTTTTGCGTCCTGCTTGCTCTCGCGCTTTCGGGTTGGACGGCCTGGTTGCTCGTCCGCGAGATCTCCGGCGAGGGGAGGGCGGGTTTTATTGCCGGCCTCATCTATGCGTTCTTTCCGCATCACATGGAGCAGACGCTTGAGCACCTGAACCTCTTCTCCATTCAGTTCATCCCGCTGGTCCTCTTTTTCACTCTGCGGGTCGCGAGGCTAGGCGGCGCGCGTAATGTTGTGGGTCTTAGCGCCGCGCTCGCGTTGAACGCCACGGCGAGTTTTCATCTCGCGATCCTGTTGGCGATGCTTGTTGTTCCCGTGGTCGCGGTCGAAGCGATCCGCAGTCGGTTCCGGGCGCGTGATCTCGTGCGTGATTACTCGCTGGCCGTTGGTTTGTCCCTGGCGCTCGCGCTTACTTTCATGCTGCCCATGCTCCACGAGCAAGCTGGCGCTGCGGGCTATTTTCAGAAGCCGGCGGAGCTCATGGGAATCGATCCCGTGTTCTTGTTCGTGCCCAGTCCCGGCCACCCGGTATTCGGATGGCTCACGCTCGGCATGTATGGCGAGCTCCGGGCCTATCCGAATGCGGGGTTCATGTGCTTCCTTGGATTTGTCCCGTTGTCTTTGGCC
>JAJFLK010000149.1 GCA_021772735.1 Candidatus Sumerlaeota bacterium
CCGTACACGTGCACAAGGAGGCCTTTCTTCTTTCGCCCTCCGCCTTTGACAAACACTCCCTCAATCTCTCACATCAATCTCATCAATCGTTACTGTCTTGACGCAATCAACCCCTGTTGTTAGGTGATGGTGGGCCGGTGACTCCGCGCGGGCACAGGTTGACTTCCTCCAATCGTCACGGAGGCACACCGCTGGAAATTTCCCATGGCAAAGAAGAAGCCCAGACGAAAGAAGAAGACTCGACTTGAGAAGTGGGGCGAAGAGAAGAACGATCTGACGGTTCTCACAGTAAGGAATGCCGTCGCTGTGGCGGATTGGTTGTCCGATTTCCTCAAGGCCTGGGACAAGGGCAAAATCCCGTGCGAGTTCGTGCCCCTCGGGAAATGGCTGGAACTTTATGAAACACCGTTCGGGCCGTTCAGCGGAGTGATCGATGGCCTCTTTGGACAGCCGGTCGAAGGAGTCTCATACGTGGATGTATGGGCTAACGGCGTTAAGCTGCTGAAAAGGGCGCAAGAGCAGCCAGAAGTCTATGCCCGCCTGGTGGCTCGCCTCGATGACGACGAAAAACAAGAAGCGATATCGATCGGGCGGGAATTCGTGCGGGCGCTGCACGATGAACGATTGGCGGGCTTCGATGTCGAGGGTTCGATCAAAGACTCGGAGATGGAAGTGATGAACGAAACCTTCCTCGGGGCGGACGGGCAGTTTCTCCTACGAGTTTTCGTCCCTTGCATGGCGCTCTCGCGGGAAACTCCGGGAGAGCTGTTTCGGAAGTGTCGGGAAGGTGATCTTCCGTCGATCCAAAAACTGAGCAGCATCGATCCCGAGATTTTGAAGGATGAGGTCATCGGAGACATTACCGGCCGCTTGAGAGTGAGAAGCCCAGGCCAGTATCGTCGGACGATAGGGAGGGCTCAATCTGCGCCGCTCAAACTTCCGGGCCAGAGAGAGGCGAAGCTTCTGGTCATCGGTTGCCTTGACGGGATGCTTAATCGACCCGAGGCGAAGGCTCTGGGCATTACGATGCCTGAGATGCGAGATTTGTTCGACGCATACATGGAAACCAAGTCCGGGCACAAGGGCGCAAGAGATCGGAATCTTCCAGATACATACGATGGCTTCCGGCGGGCAGTCCATCGGGAAGCAGAGAAGTGGAAGCCCTTCTTCGATCGCGTGATGTGACAGATTTTTTCGATTCGGTGTCACATTGATGTGGACCTTCGCGCGGTAGATTCGCCTCGTGAGCAAGAGGCGAAAAAGTCCTGAGGAATCGCGAGCAAAGCGCAAGAACGCCCGGCTAGAGGCTGGCGCGACGCCGGGGCCGCTGCACCCGGCCGCGCAGCCCTCGGCCGGGCACCCCGCTTTGTCTGTAACACGCGGGGTGGTAGTTTCAAAAAGTGGCAATTGTGTAATTCCGGCTTCGCCGGTTCTTGCCTGCGGAATCGATTCGCTCGATCTTGGGTTCCACGTCGATTGGGGCGAGAATTGGTTCTTTCTGCGTAACGAGCTGGAGTCGGCGAAAGAGGCCGCGACAGGCACCGATGGAATCCTGTGGCGGGTCTTTGACGGGGAAGGCTCTTTGATCCTCCCGGGCGGAAGGGCTCCCTGCTATCGCTTCCACCTAAAACTTCCCTATGCGCACGTTTGGATCGCGAAGAGCCAAAAGGCTCGGGGCAACTCCAACCTATTCGTCTCATTCGAGTCAAAGACACTCCGAACGGACGGCGTTGAGAAAGCTGTCGAAAAGGTCCGGCGACTTATCGCGGCGCTCGACGGGCGCGTTGAGTCGATCACCGTGAATCGCTGCGATCTTGCCGCAGACACGCTGATTCCGGGAGGGCTTCCCCTGGATTTGCTGCTCGATTCGACCGTATCGAGGGCGACGAAGCGAGAAATGCACATCGGAACCGATGGCCTTGAGACGTTTTACATTGGGTCCAAGAGTGCACCACTCCGGGCGCGTCTGTATGACAAGGGCAAGGAGATGCTCCAGGGCAACGGAAAAAGCGTGTTTCTGCTGGGCCTCTGGGATCTCGACTCGCCGCAGGATGTCTGGAGAGTCGAGTTTCAGATGCGGCGCATCTTCCTGCGTGAGATGAAAATTCTACATTTCCACGAGTTGATGAACTCGCTGGGAGAGCTGTGGGACTACGCGACTAGAACATGGACGACGCTTAGGCTGTCTGACAATCCGAATCCCTCCCGTCGAACACTCCATCCATGGTGGGAAGGGTTGCAGGATTGCAAATCGATGTTCGGCGGGATCGTCAAGGTGCGCCGTAGTCTCAAAGCCGAAATGAAATTTTCGGCGGGGAAATCCAAGCAGCAAATTCTGGGTCACCTCGTCAGTTTCGGAGCGTATAGAAACGTCACCGATTTTCATGAGGCAGTGGACCTCTTCCTCCTTGAGGTCGAGGGTGATTTGACTAGGCAAGAATTCGGGGCAAAGGTGCTGAAGAGACGAATCCAGAACGGGTTCGAGAAGGCGGACGCCTACGGACGTTGGGAAGGCTCGGGTGAATATCCCCCGGATTGGGACTCCGTATGAATCTGGACGCGCAAGTGTGCATCAATCCCGAGGGCCTATATCGCCCCGCCGAAGTCAAGGGCGTGCTCGGCTGTCGTTGCCTCCAGGCGCTTAGGAAGGCCGGGCTCCGGACCGTAGGGGGCTGGTATGCAGGGCGGGCGATTCTTGAGACATTCGATCGGGCGTGGCAGGATCGCTCTTGCCAGCGTGTCCCGCGTGGAAAGGAGAATGAGTATGAAAGGGACACGCAAGAAAAAACGCTGGGAGAAACTCGTCCAGACCGGACGGATCTCGCTGTTTCGAGACTCCAGCAATCCGAATCGCTTTGCGGTCAGTTGGAGGAAAGCGAGCGGCTCTTACGGGAGGCGTAGGTTCAATGCTGAATCAATTGAACAGGCCATGGAGGTGGGGCCGATCGTGGCAGGTCTGGAACAGGCCAAGCCAGACACAAACGGCATAACTCTACTTGATGGATTCCAGTTGGCGTTAAAGGAGGCCAAAAGAGGTCAATCCAGCCGTAGAGATTGGTTTTACCAACAGACGCGCTTCCTTAGCTGGCTTGTTGGCGCGTATCCGACGGTATCGCATTGGCACCAGGTCACGCGGCGAGTGATCAAAGACTATCTCAGCTCGTTCGATGGACGATCTCCAAATCACAGGCGGCTAATGATCCAACCGATCGTCCAGACTGCGGGCTTCATGGAGCGCGAGTTCCAGATGCCCAACGTGACTCGAAAACTGGGAACGGGAAACGCCAATGTCCGTGAAACGCCGGTGGTGTTCATCCCCGATGTGGTCTCCCTACTTGACTACCTTCGGGAAGAACATCCCAGCTTGGAGGTCGGAGCGGCCCTTCAAGGACTTGCTGCGCTGCGGATAACCGAAGCTCTCAGATTGACGTGGAAACGCGTGGATCTGGAACGAGGCTGTATAGAGGTGTCTGGTGATACGAAGACATCCTGGTCCAACCGAACGATTCCCATTGCCAGTCGATTACTTACCGCGCTGAGAAGGGCATGGGAAGAACGGCAAAGCCGCGATGTGATCGATCTCGATGCGCCGGTAGTTGTGTCCCCTATGGGATTCAGCTTTCTGGCGGGCAAGGACTCCTACCGCAACTACACCAAGGCGCTCCGCGCTGCAATGAAAGCGTGGAACGCTGAAGTTGAATGGCGAGTCAAGGATCTGCGGAACGCAGTCCCCACGGCAATGGCCATGGGAGGTCTATCGAGTGACGTAAGCGAGCAGTATATGGGGCATGCTCCGAAGGGTATTACTGCCCGCCATTACATCCCGCGTCTGTCGTCGGTTACCAGGGGTGAGGAAGAGGCGTTCGCACAAGCGATGCATGTCTTCCGGACCCTCGTTGTGGATCATGTGAATCGAATAGTCGAAGGCGATGGGGCCAGGATTTTGAACTTTTTTGAACATGGCCCTGACGAGCCCGAGACCGAGAAAGCGTAAGTCAAGTAGTGTGATGGCGTCCCCGGCAGGATTCGAACCTGCGACCCCAGGATTAGGAATCCTGTGCTCTATCCAACTGAGCTACGGAGACACGCAGTGCGCGGCCACTGCCGTGCATTGGAACACGCGCCGTTCGGAGGCTCAATCCAAAGATAGCCCGGTCGAACGGCCGGCCTCGGCGCGAATCGAAACCGCGAGGCGGGACTATTGCCCGACGTAAACGCCGCAGGTATTCTGATCGGAACATTAAGATCGGAAAACAAAGCGCGCAACGCCGAGGGGGATACAGAGTGAAAGACGCCAAGACCTTGCGATTCGAGATGCCGGCCGAGGCCATCGGCGTCGTAACGCTCAATCGGCCCGACCGCCTGAACGCGATGAGCCGCGAGTTGATCCGCGAGTTCCACGAGTGCCTCGGCGAAATCGCGCAGCGCGACGACATCCGAGTCGTGATCCTGACCGGAGCGGGACGCGGGTTCTGCGCCGGGACGGATCTTAAAGACTCCGCCTCGGCCGAAGGGATGAACGCCGTGCCCGATGCGCTGGTCGGCCAGCGCCAGGTCAGCAGTATGGTCGCGCTCATGAGGCGCATCCCTCAGCCTGTCATCGCGGCGGTTAACGGCGTTGCGGCCGGCGGCGGGTTTTCCCTGACGATGGCGTGCGACATTCGCATCGCTGCCGAATCCGCGCGTTTCGTCGCATCGTATGTCAATATCGGCCTGAGCGCGTGCGAGATGGGAAGCAGCTATTTCCTGCCGCGGCTCATTGGACATTCACGCGCGTCGGAGATCCTTTACACCGGCCGGATGCTCGAAGCCGAAGAGGCCGAGCGAATCGGATATGTCTCGCGCGTCGTGCCGGACGGCCAGGCGCTCCAGGCCGCGCTCGAAGTAGCCGGACAATTGGCGAGCAAAAGCCCCTTCGGGCTGCGCATGACAAAAGAAGTTCTCAATCAGACGATTGACGCGCCAAGCCTCGAGGCCGCTTTGGCCATCGAGGATCGAACACAGATGCTTGCGGTGCGAACCGATGATTTTCGCGAGGCCGTCGCCGCGTTCGTCGAGAAACGCCCGGCGAATTTTCGGGGAAAGTAAACCCCACGCGAGTGCCGCTTGGTTCGCCGTGCCAACTTGCGTTATACTGGCGGGCGTAACTTGAACGGGGTTGCTCCGAGCCGCCCGTCCCTATCTGAGATCGACCGAAAATAAAAACTTTGAGCCAGGCCGCTTCGTGAACTTTCTTCTCCCGCTCGCATTGCTCGGAGGGATCAGTCTGCCGATCCTGCTGATTTTCTATTTGCTCAAGGTCAAGCGCAAGCCCGCGCGGGTCTCTTCGACTTTTCTCTGGCGCGAAGCCGTCGACGACGCTCGGGCGAGTGTTCCGTTTCAAAAACTGCGTCGCAACCTGCTGATGATTCTTCAACTTCTGACGCTCGCACTTCTGACGCTGGCCCTCGCACGCCCGATCCTGAATCTCCTTGTGCGCGAGCAGAGCTCCGCGCTCGTGCTTATCGATACCTCGGCGAGCATGGGAGCGCGCGGCCCGGCAAGCGGCCGGACGCGGCTTGAAGTGGCTCGCAAGAAGGCCTCGGACTTCATCTCGGCTATGCCGCTCGGGAGCCAGGCCATGGTCATCGCGTTTTCGGACCGAGCCCACGTGAATGCCCCGTTCACCTCAGACCGGGCCAAATTGCGTTCGGCGATTCGCGATCTGAAAGTCGAGGCGGCGGCTGACGATTTGCGCAGTGCGATGGCGCTGGCGGGATCCCTGCTCAGTTCGGCTCCAAGGCCCCGGATCGTTGTGTTCTCAGACCGGGTCCAGCCGCCCGATGAGGTCCTCGATCCTGTGGCCGGGACGAGCATCGTTTTCGAGATGTGCGGAGAGGAGGCGGAAAATTTCGGCTGGACCGCGATGGACGTTCGGCAGAGCAACGCGACCTCGGGCAACTTCGATCTCTTTGGTCAGGTCGCTCTTAATGGAGCGAAACCCGCCGAGGCGATCGTGCAGGTCGAAGGCGATGGAGAAATCCTGGACGTGCGGCGAATCGGGCTCGTGCCGGGCGAAGAGACCGGCGTCGTCGTCGAGAACCTGTCCCTGAATCGAGACGGGATGATTCGTGCGACCGTCGCCGCCGTGGGCGATTTCGAAGACGCCCTGGCGATGGACAACGAGGTCTGGGCCCGCTCCGCGCCTCCGCGCGAGGTTCGAATATTGCTCTGCACGCCGGGGAACTATTTTCTCTCCCGAGCTTTGGCAACTGCCGGGTCGATCGAAGTAACCGAGTTATCCGAAGGACAGGAAGTCCCCAATATCGATTTCGATCTCGCCATCTTTGATCGAGGCCTGCCCGATACGATTCCCGATGTGCCGGCGATTTACATCGGTTCCGAATCGCTCTGGATGCCGACCGACGCGGAGGTCGACGAGGACGCAGAATCCGGTGAGACCGGCGTGGGATCGATCACGAGTTGGGCGCCGGATCATCCGGTAACGCGCGATGTGCAGTGGTCCACGATGACCGTCTATGGCGTACGCCAACTCGCCCCCCCGCCGGGCACGCAGGTGCTCGTCGAAGCCGGCGACGTCCCGCTCATCTGCCTGGGCAGAGTTGGCGATCAGCCGGCTCTCGTCATCGCATTCGATCTTTTTCGATCCAATTTTCCGCTGCGCTCCGGCTTCCCGATTTTCGTCAAGTCCGCGATCGATTGGATGAGGCGCGAGCGAGCGCGCCGGGACATCGTCGCATTGCGTGGCGGCGAGCCGTGGTCGACCGCGACAAGTAGCGACATCAAGCGGGTCAAAATCATTTCGCCCGCTGGACGGGTCTGGAACCAGGTGCCAGGACCCGACGGCATCGTTTCGTTCTCGGAGACGTATGAGACAGGTGTCTGGAGCGTGGAGTTCGACGGCAAAGCGACCGAAGAGTTTGCGGTGAATCTGATGAACCCGGAAGAATCGAAGGCGGCCATTGACCAGCAGATGCGAATCACGAGCAGCGGCGAAACCGAGACGGCCGGCCTGGACGCGGAATTGAGAACGAATCGTGAAATCTGGAAATGGTTTGCCGCCGCGGCGCTGGCGCTGCTCGTCGCCGAGTGGGTGTTCTATCGGCGGGCGTACGCGACCTGAAAATCTCTCGGGCGAATCGGCTCCGCCGAGTTCATTGTCCTTTTCACGGGAGCATCATCTCAGAGGATTCGATTGATCCCATTTCCGGGGCCATGTCCGGCTCCATGCCCTCGTCCCTGTCTGGCCGACCACCTGTAGTAGCTTTCTTCTTCCCCGCTTGACTTCCAGAAATCGCAGGGATCGCTTTGGGCTTCCGATTCGATTCGAACCGGGCCCTTCGCCTGGCGTCTCCGCGCAGGCGAGCCTGGACAAGGCGCACCTCTCGCCGGCTGATAACGCCGTTTGTATCGCGATCGAACCAGCCGAAGGCGTGATCGCCCGAGCTCAAGAATTCGTCGCGCTCGATGTCTCCGTTCCGATTGCGATCGAAGATTGCAATGAATCGATCGACATCCGATTCGGCATTCAGGCGCGCGGTTCCGGCCTCGGCGCCGGTCCTCTTTTTCGCGATGGGCGCGGGGATTTTGGGGATAGCTCGCCGTTCTCTTGACGAACCCGCTGACGAGTTCCCAGAATCCTCCCGGGCGGAAACGAGCGGCGGCGAGATCGCTCCGATCTGCTCCGAATCCGCTCCTGCGACGAAGGGATTATTCCACACGACCGAATCGGGCGATGAGCCGAATGATGGTTCGCGCGCCGCTTGTCCGTCGGGCGTTGGGCCGTCCTCTCCGGCCAAGGCTGTTCCGACCAAAATCAACGCGAACGCCATCGCCCAGCCACGACCGCCGCAGATAGATTCGCCGTTCTTGCTGATCACTGAAATCATATCGCGAGTGCGGCCACCGGGCAGTTCATTAGTTGCCTGGCCGCATATACCTGGCATCGATTCGCCCTCGGCTGGCCCAGGGTCCGAGAACTTTCGCTCATCATATCACCGCATTGGATGAGGTGGGAAACATTTCGCCCGATTGATCCGCTCTGTGCCAAAAAGAAAGCCGCCGGGCTCTGGCGTTTTGAGCCATGAACCCGGCGGCGGCAGACCTGCGAACACTTCGGCGAGGGCTATCCCTCGTCAGCCGCCACATCGGCCAGCGAGAACTTGACGCGCCCTTCCTCGCTCCCCCAGGCAAATCGCAGAATCGCTCCGTCCCCCTCGCTCTCAAGGTCGATCTGAAGAAATCGGGCCGGTTCCTCAAGCGCGGACATCTCGAACGGAATCTCAAGAAGATCGCTATCGGATTGGTACATCGTCGACCACACATCGGCCTTCTCGTTGATGAGCAAAACCCACCCGTCGCCCGAACGCCGCGCCCACAGGCCGTACCATCCGGCCTTGAGGACGTGGTTGCCGAACTTAAGGTCGGCGTCTGTCTTGAACTTGGTCGCCTGATCCGCGCCCATCGACCAGATTGTACCGTCGGCGAGCGAATCGAGCATCGCTGCGGACTCGGGACTATCGACCGCCGGCTTGCCATAGAAGACGCGAACGCGTTTTTCGCCGAGTGCCAAGCGAGCCGTGCTGCGCCGGATAACGCCCGATGCGCCGGCCTCGGCCAGGCCCTCAGCAGTTCGCTTGTCCAGACCGGTGACTTCCATCGAGAAGCCTCCGCCGCCTGCGGACTGGACGTTGCCGATCAGCTCGCGTCCGTCGCGTTCAAGCCTCATTTCGAGATCGATCACTTGATCGCCGAAAGCCAGGTCGAATCGCAGAATCATGGTCTCGCCTTCGCGCTCGAGGTCAGTGATCGTCTGAGGACCGATCGGCGCGGGCATGTCCAGGTACGCGACGAAAAAGCCATCGACTTCTTCGAAGGCAAGATCGACCTGCTGCCCCTCGGGCCCGCCCGGCCCGCCTTTAACGGTCAGCACCCATTCTTCGTTGAACCCGACGCCTTCCGATGCGGTCAAGCGACGCTCGGGTTTATCCGCCGCGGCGCGGAGCTCTTCGATCTTCGCATGAAGCGCGGTCTCGGCTGCGCTTCCCGAGCGCGCGCCTTCCAAGGGCAGCGTCATCATGCCCCCGCCGACCACCGCCTCTCCGGTGAAGCCATCGCCATCGACATCGATCTCGATCTGCACATCCATCTCGTTGTCGCCCATGCTCATCATGTAGGTCAGGACGTGCTTGTCTCCATCGACCTCAATGTCATCGATGACAATATCGCCGAGCTGCGCTGTCTTGAACATGACGGCCAGGCCCTCGCCGCTCTCGGCATCCGTGACCGTAAGGTTGGCCTCCTGCGGGGCGCCGCCGAGAACCAGCATCACGAACCAATCGCCGCGAAGCTCCTCGAGCGTTGCCGGCTCACCCGCCGGCGCGGCTTCCTGGGCGATCGCCGATGCGCAAATCAGAGTCAGTCCCATCACCATCGCAAGTCCCGCGCTTGCGTTACGTTTCAATTCGGTCAGCATGTTTCTCTCTCCTATCATGATTACGGGCGTCATGCCCGCCAAATATCCGAAACTTGTAGCTCGCTCAATATACGGGCCCAGAACAACAAATCGAAGGCCACGCTGCGAGCAGGCGGGCGAGCTTGCCGCGCCCTCTTAATTGACTATACACACCCTGCATATGTTTGGCCGCGCACATGCCGCATATTGAAGTAGTGGATCGGCTGATTGATCCACTTGCACCTGGCGCTCGCCATATGAACTGTCATGACCCTCCGGTGCCGCTGCGTCGAATTGCCTCCGGTCTTGTGGAGCAGGTGCGAGTGGAAGAATACACCATCGCCGGGCTCAAGTTCGACGACGACCTCTTCAGGGCTTTCATCATATCCTTCGACGGCGAATACGCCCGCGTTAATCTCGGAGCCTTCAGGAGTCACGTGCTTGACGAGACCGAGCTTGTGCGAGCGGGGGATGACCCTTAGCGTCCCGTTTTCGGCATCGACCTTATCGAGCGCGACCCAGGTTCCCATCACCAGATCGTGCGGACCGAATGGGAAATAATACGCGTCCTGGTGATAGTTGTGCACGGCCTCGACTACACCCGGCGGCTTGTAAATCATCATCGTCAGAAACGCGACAAGGTCCGGTCCGAGGAGGCTTTGGGCAGCGTCAAGTAGCTTAGGCGTCGAAGCATATTTCCGAAACAGCTCGTCGTAGCGGTCCGGAAACATGAACTTCCACAAGCCTTCTTCCGGGTCGTCGACCTGGATCATCCCCCTGGCAACGCGAACGTCACGAACGACCATCGCCTCGGACCCTTCGGGAAGATCGCCCAAGGCAAACTGGCGGGCTCGCGCCTTGATCTGGTCGATGTGCTTTTGCGTGACAACATCACGAACGACCACGTAACCCTCGTCGTTGTAGTGGCGCAGCTCTTCTTTGCTGAGCTGAAACGCGGCCTCTTGAGTTGTCGGCAGGGTCGGGACCACGATTATCCGTTTCGTTTCATAAGCCGGGGGCTTCATCCTGGAAGGCGGTAGATGACGAGTGTGTCATCTTTACCCGGCCAAAGCAATGCACACTTTTATCTCGGTGGAGTTTCCGCGCCCGCGATCCACGATTCAATGCCTTGGGAGAACCCCCTGCGGGATCGATGAGACTTGAAGACGGGGCCAAAGGGCACACGAAATCTATAAGACAGGTCAGCTTTAATGAGTCCATCGCCGAGGTCTTGCCCAGGGTAAATGAGGCTGCACCCTAGATGCTCGACGTCCTTGAGAAAACCGGGGCCGAAGGCGAGAACGGATATCCGGAAATCATCATTGAATTGAGTTTGGTCGCCAAAGAAGCAAGCGCCCCGGCCGAAGAAACGCCTGAAGATACGCCGAAGTCTGAGGCTGAGGCCGCGTCCGAATCGCAGAGCGTGGAGGTGGAAGCGACCGCCGGCGACGGAGCTGCGGATAGCACAGCCGAAGACAGCGCCGAGCAATCTGAAAGCCAGCCCGCG
>JAJFLK010000150.1 GCA_021772735.1 Candidatus Sumerlaeota bacterium
TGCTTGCAGCCGTGATGCTGCGCCATCTCGCTCTCGAAGCGCTTCATCATGGGCCCTGCCGTCAGGCGATTGCTATCGAGCACGGCCATGACCATTTCCTTGGCCCGCTCCGTGACGAGAAATCCGCCCACGCCAATCTGCATCCTTCTCGGGACGGCGGAGTCTGCTCTTGCTCTTTGTTCCATGATTCACCTCCGGTCGTATCTTCAGGGAGCCCCGATGGCCCGCCGATCTTCTCTGTTATCCTTCGCCTCCGCGTTCGAGCTTCGGCTCGATTATCTTCGCCTCTTCGCCCGATCTGTCAACCGGCCCCCGATCGCGAAGGCATCCATGCGCCCAGGACAACGCGAGCCTCCTCGAACCGGACGACTTTCAATCCGAAAAGAAATGCGACGTAACTGCCCCCGCCGATGACAATCTGTGCCAACACGTGCAGCTTCAAATGTTGCAGGATCAAGAGCACGCCGACCATCATGGCCGCTCCAACGGCAGGCTTAATCAGATAGTGAAAAGCCGGAACGCTTCCGATCAGCCGCTGCGTGCAGACATGCCCCGCGGCCAGGATAACAATTTCCGAACTCAGCGCGGCGAGCGCGGCTCCCCACGATCCGATAAGCGGGATCAACCCAACGCTCAGAACGACGGTGACAATCGCGGCAGCCGTCATCACCCTGAATTCGGTAAACTGCTGATTGAATGAGATCAACAGCATGCGGTAATGGCGGTTTACAACCCCGACCCCGGTCGCCAACAGGAGGACTCTAAGCGGGATTACGGCCGCTTGGTAATCCTCGCCAAATAAGAAGAGCAAGAGCGGCTCGGCGACCATCCAGCCGCCGACGGCCAATCCGATACCGAACCCCGACGTCAGACGGATTGATTTCTGAACCAGCCCTTCGATTGAGGCGAATCCATCCACGTATCCCTTATGAATGGAGGGCCACAATGATATGTAATACGAGGCCATCAGAAGAGTGGGCACCCAGGTGATCCGAAGCGCCACGCCGTAATGACCGGCGTGCTCGGCATCGACCCAAAGACCGATAGAGAAGAGCCCAAAGCTTGCGATGATGACGCCCACTATCGCCGAACCCCAAATGGGCAGCGTTTCGCGCAGCAACCGCCGCGCAAGATCCAAATCCAGACGGGGGGCAAATGCCCCGAACTCTTTGAAAAAACCGATGCCAAGGAGCGAAATCATAACGATCCGCCCGACAAGATAGAGGATCGGAACCCAAACGACATGGGCCGGCTCGCGCACAAAAATTAAAGCCAGGACAAGCGCCAATATGTTACTCAGCGCCTCGGCGAGGCCCGCGATCCAAATCTTCTCCTTGCCATAGAAAACCCACGTCAGATCCAAGGCGTAGGTAAATAGCGAAATGCCGTAGAGGAGAATCACAGTCTTGCCCAACGACGTGATCGGAGCGAGCCAGACGAACACAGCGAGCAGCCCATAGGCGACGATCATCAGCAGGAGGCGAAGCGCCACAATGGTCTTGGCGAGTTCTCGAACGGAAGTCTGGCCGCGGGCGACTTCGCGCGGGCCGAGGTTGGTTATCCCAAAATCCACTCCGATTCCTGCATAAGTGAGAACCGCCATGGCAAATACCATAACGCCGAATGACTCAACTCCCAGAACCCTGGAAAGGAAGACGGTCGAACCAAACAGGCAAAACTGGCTGAAGAGCCGGGCGCTGGAAAGCAGCGCGAAATTGCGGCTCACCCGGCGGTCACGCGACATTATCGAAGATACCCTTCCGCAAGCCACCGGCGGCGAGCGCCCGGCGTTTGCCGGCTCGGCAGCTATTTAACAGGATGTGCATTCGCGGAATCATTTTCGTCTTTTCAGTTTTCACGTTATTAGGCGCAACGGTGAAAGCTTCTCCGGGATCGAAGAAGGCAGCCCAAGGATTAAGATACGTCGCTCTCGACTCGTTTGGGCACGAACCGCTCTTCGAGGTATTCGGCGTTATGATTGATGACCCACGCGTCGCGATCTTCGGTTCCCATCAGACTCCTGGCCGACATCAGCGCCGTCATCATCGAATGGTCCTGATTGTTATACTGGTGCATACCATTGCGGCCGGCCGACCAGATATTGTCCATGCCTTGAATCCAAGGCCGGATGACCTCGACTGCTTCCTTGTATTTCTCGTCGTAGATGGGATACGCCTTTGGCATGCGGACCACGCAACCGTCGTCGATCTCGCGCGCCTCAAACAGTCCGATGTGCTCGATCTCTTTCTTGCCAAGCGCGATCAGATCCTCATCCGTCATATTCCACAAGCCATCGCCTTCGAAGCAGAAATACTCAAGACCCAGGAACGTGACATTCGGATCGGGCACCATCTCCGCGGACCAGTTTCTGAAATTCTGAATTCGCCCAAGTTTGACCTCGGGATCGTGGACGTAGATCCAATTGTCCGGAAAGGATTCGGCGCGGTTGACCTTGAGACCCACCGTCAGAAAGTCGCGATAACGCAGATCCCGGGCCGCCTGGAGGACATCGGGAGGCGCCGTATCGAACGCCTCGACGAGATCGCGCAGGGCCATCGAGCTGATAACGGCGCTGCACGGATATGAGTAGCGCTTGCCGTCGGAATCCAGGCACTCGATCTGTTTGAGCGTCTTGCCGTGGGTCTTGATATCGACGACCTTGCGGTCGAGCACAACCTCGCCGCCGCCC
>JAJFLK010000016.1 GCA_021772735.1 Candidatus Sumerlaeota bacterium
AGGGGTTGTTCGATGGGACCGACGGCGATAGATCGTCGCTGTAGATGGCCTGATTGCTGATGAATCCGGTATCAATGTTGAGACTGGTGACCGTCGCCTCAAAGTCGATGGTGACGATCCCCATTGGAGGGATCGTGCCTATATCGATCTCAACCGATGTGTTTCCGGCGCCGTTGCCGAGGACGACCGTCCCCTGGTCTGTCGTGACCGAACCGATGAGCAAACCGGTCGAAGGATCGGGAACGTCCACCAACCTTGAGTTTTGAGTCACCGTCGTGCCCTGGTTCGTAATCTGCACGGTGTAGCCAATCCGGTCGCCGATATCCGCGCGTCCGTCCATGTCCGTGTCAATCAGGAACATGTCGGTCTTTTCCACCAACACTTCTGCGGCGAACGCGCTTCCGCCGAGGGATAGCTCGTAGTTCCCTCCGCCTAAGCCGGCGGGATTAAAGAGACTGACGACGAGGATATAGACCTGACCGACGTTCAGAGCCAAGCCGTCCCCGTCGTTGAACGCGCTGAGAAGTCCTGCCCCGCCATCGTCATCGAGGGCCACCAAATTGGTCTGGGGATTCATGGGATCGAACGGATCACAGTATAGAAAAATGTAGGAGTCGGTCACGTCCGTGCCTGCACCGGCGACGATCTCGGCCGTGAAATTCTCAACCGAGGTGAGCACGACGCGGTGGGTATCGTAGGGAATATCGACACCTGCTCCCGAGATGCTTGACGTGGCGTCGCAGTTCAAGCCGACGTTCGCGCCGAAAACGCGAGTCCAGATCGGGTCGCTTGCGTCGAGCACGCCGTTCAACGTTTGAGCGGCGTCCGCCGACGTGGGGGAGATCAACGCTATAGTGAACGCGGCGAGCACCGCGATAAAAGAAATTCTCATGAGAGGTCGAAGCCTTTCGAGCCAGAATTCTAGCACACTTAACCTTGGGCCTAATCTACTTGCAACTATTGCCACGTCAAGCAAATTTGTGTGAATGGTGCTCGGAGGGCGGCGATCAATACGTGTTGAGAAGGCCTGTTCGGCCTTTGACGACGGCGAATAATGGAGATGGGTGGATGCCGCGACTTATCGGGCGGCATCCACCCCGCGATTCTTGAGGCGGCTCGTCCCAGGTGACTGATAAGCGATGGATCACAAGCCGCGAACTTCGACTCGCATGCGAACGTCCAGCTCTATTTGAACAAACGCCAATGCGGGCGCGCCTGGTTCTTGCCCCTGATCGTGACCTGATAGTCTTCGACTTCTCCATCGGGCGCCAGCCCGACCGGCGTCAGGCCCGGGAAGCTGCCGAATCGAAATCGGGCGAACGTCGGCCCATCGGCGGCCTGCTCCGGAATGACGACGTTAAGCATGTTCGCTCCCATCAATAAGGGCTCCTGGGTAAAGATCTGCTCTCCGGGATCGTTCCAGTCGCCGTCGATATTGAAGTCGATCCATGCGTCCAGAAGGCCCGGCGCCGATGCGGTCACTTCGATCATATTGGGCGGGAAATCGAACTCGAGCGAAGTGAGAAACACGACACCGTCTTCATCGTCCGGCGTCTGGTCGGTGTCGTCGCCCAGCGCGAAGGCATCTTCGAGACCGTCGAATTCGCTGTCGATCTCAGCTCCCAGGCGAAGGCCCGGCGTGACGATATGGTGCGCGCCGTCGTTCTCGGCCAGCGTCGGGTAGAGCGGCGGGTCATCCGGAGCATCGCCAAAATCCTTGATCGCCGAAGCGGGGACAACGACCCAAGGCGAGAACTCCGAGGTCGATCTCGGATCGGGCAGCGCCGCCCCAAATCCCATATCGCGCGTCGCGGTGGCCGAGATGACATCGCCGGGGTCGAGCGTCAATCCGGTCAGGCGGAACGGCGTCATGCCCGTGGAATCGGTCAAAACAAATTTGGAGCCCAAGAATCTCTGGCCTTCGCCGAATCCCGAAATATCTCCCGAATCGCTCGCAAACACCTCGATCGTGTAGTTTTCGTTCTGAAGTGTTTCGAGTCTGCCGATCACGCCGGTCGTGTCCACCGTCGTAATGATGGGGAAATTCTGAAGCTCGTTCGCGCCGAAATCGGTGTCGCCGATGTCATTAAGCGTGGGCAGGTTGTCGGCAAGATCAATTCCGAGAAAGGTGTTTTGGTATATTGAGTTTCGGAAAATGGCATTCTCGATCGTCGTGACGGGATCCCCGGGATCAAAGATGTGAACGCCGTGGCCGCCGTTGTTCTGAATAATGTTCGCCGGCCCGACCTGACACCCGTCTGCGATTGTAATGTAAACGCCATCGCCGCCATTGCCCAACGGCATTCCATTGGCCGATTCGCCGATCTGGTTCCGCGCGATCGCATGCCCGGAGCCGGCAGTTATGGCAATGCCTCGCCCCGTGTTTCCCGAAATTACATTGCCCCGGTCAGTGATATTCGTGACGATATCGAACGGGCCGCCAACGATGACCCTAACACTTTGAAACAGTGAAATCCCATCCATCGAATTGGGAAGAGCTGTGAGCCCGTCGGCCTTCGTTCCGACGTAATTGCCCTGGATGAAGTTCGGAAACCCATCGGCGTCGCCGATGATTTCGATGCCATGCCGCGCGTTGCCCGAAATCACATTCCGCGCCGATCCTCCACCGCCCGATCCGATCAGATTCCCCGAGGATAGCTCGATACGCACTCCGCTATTCGTGTTGGGAATGGCTATCGTCCCCGCAGCATTCGTTCCGATGAAATTCGCGAAGACGAAATTTGTGGACGGATCGACCATCGGCGCACCAATGATCGCGATCCCGTTGAGCGCGTTGCCCGATATAATGTTCCCCTGGCCGCCGATGGTCCCTCCGATTTGATTCATCGTCGCGCCATCGGTGATCAGAACGCCGTTGGCCTGGTTCGGGATCGCTGCTGTGCCCAGATCGTTCGTGCCGATCCGATTGCCGCAGATCTTGTTCTTTTGCGTGATGATCCCCTCGATCCGGACGCCCGCCCCGCCGTTGCCCGATATGATATTGCCGAAGCTCGCGCCCGCGCCCCCGATTTCGACCTGCCGCGCGCCCGCGATCAGTCGAATCCCGTTCGCATCATTGCCGATCGCAGCATTGCCGGCGGCATTCGTCCCGATATTGTTACCCTGTATTAGGGTCGGTTCTGGTGAGGCAGTCCGAATGTCGATCCCCGAGGTGCCGTTGCCCGAAATGACGTTGCCTTGCCCGGCGCGAAATCCGCCGATGACCATCTCGTCGGATAATCCGTCGATCAGAATGCCCTCGGCTCCATTCCCAAGATCGGCCTCGCCGGCGAGGTCTGTTCCGATATGTTTGCCTTGGATTGTGTTCCCGCCGAATCCGCCTGATCGAAATCCGACCAGATTCCCAGAGATGACATTCCGATTGGCGTTGCCTCCGCCCCCGACGGTGTTCGAGCTAAACCCGGTGAAGTTGATGCCGTTTGCCGTATTGGCGACCACCATCGTTCCGGCGGGATTGGTTCCGATGTGGTTGCCGGCAATCGTCATCCGGCCGACACCCACCTCGATGCCATCGCCGGCGAAATTATTGATGATAAGGCCGCGGACAGTGCTTCCCGAGGAATCAATAAGGAAAGGGCCGGGCGCGGAATCGTCGATACCGAACTTCAAGCCGGAATAACTGCCGCCTCCGCCGTTGATCTCGATCATCGGCGTGCCTGGGGCCCCGCCCGGTTGCGACCGGCCGTCAATCGCGACGAGATCGACAATCGTAAGATACGCCGTCGCGGGACGAATTGTATGAACGCCCGCGCCGGGTATCTTGAACAGGATTTGAAGCAACACGGTATCGTTCGAATTGGCTTCCTCGATCGCGGCGCGCAGCGTGCATTCGCGCTCACCCCCGGCGATCGGGTTTCCGGTCCAGCACTCGTCATCGCCCACATTGTTATCGCCTGGGGAGCCGCGACAACCTCGAGGGCGACATTGGTCCGGTTGCTGTTGACCTGAATCTGCTTGCCGTTACCGATCGCTGTGCCGAGATCCGGTCGCCAATTGTCCGGCGTGCAATCGAGGGTCAGGCCCGCAGTGTTGTCGAGAATCCCCCTGATATTCACGATGCCGCTGACTTAATTGAGAGTGCCAACGTCCGCAACCGTGAACAAAGCGCCTTGACCACTCCACGATGATCCAACCAGCCCAAACCGAAGAAGTATCTTGCGCCAGGTAAAAAATACGCCGAACATACGGGCAAGGTGAAAGTGTGACCAAATACGAAGAGATTTTCAATTCGAGCTATTGGCGTGCACTTAGCGCAACCGTCGATGGAACGTCATTCATCGATGCCTTCTATAAACGGTTCTTGAGCTCTTCGAAAGAAATCGCGGAGCTATTTGAAGACACTGACTTCGAACGGCTGAGCGCGATGCTGGTTCTCTCTCTCGCGCACGTTTCTTATGTGGAGCACACCGATGGCGCGAACGCTACCCTGAAGCACTTGGCGAATTTCCACCGCGACCTGGGCGTCAAACCCCATCTCTATCAGTTCTGGCTCAGCAGCGTGCTCGAAACGGTCCGGGAGTATGACCCCGAGTACGATGAGGACGTGGGGGAATCCTGGCGACGAATGATGCGGCCGGGAATCGAATTCATGCGTTCGAAGTGCTCAGAGTCCTGAGAGTTGTCGGCGAGGCGCTCAGATCTGGCGTCACCTGCCCCGATTTCCGACACCCCCGGCTTAGAAGTCCGTCGCCAGAGGTTAAGCTCTCAAATGAGGCGCCCCCCCGGCGCGCTTCTAAATACGCGCGAATGACACGCTTTGATGTTCGCCTCTTTTGACGATGATTTCGACTCTCTCCATTTGATAAAACAAAAAGGGTAGTGGCCAGATCACAGCCGGCGGCAATTGATAGTGGCGGATGGTAGCGATATTTGAGAAGTTCGCCACCCCGAACACACCGATGCGCGGCAGCGAGGAAAACAGATTTGGGACCATCCCCATTCATCGTCAGCACTGAGCTCCAGGATCAGATGACTTCTCAACTGGCTGCCCTGCCTGCGGGATCGCGCCAGGCTCACGAAGAAAGTCGGCGGCTCGCGCAGGTCTATCTTGAGCGCTCGGCGGTCGCGGAACAAATCCAGCGGCAAGTATTGGCGAATTTGGGAGTTGAGGTCTTGCCCTCCGGTGAGTTCATTGGACAGCAGGTGGAGGCACGAGCCGATTTTCTGCTTAACGCATCCTTCGCTTCAGAGCGTCCATGCGAGATCAAGGCCGATGTTCGCAAGACGCTTTTTGTCGGTTGGCATTTCCCCGAGTTTCCGCTTGCCATCGTCCACGGATCAAAGCACGACGTCCTCACGCTGATCGCGCGTCAGGCACAATGGATGGACAAGTTTGAATCGACCGGCTGCCTGTTCAATTTTCAATCTTCGCAAACGGCCCTTGCTCTTGCCCGCAGGTTTGCCGCCGGACAGTGCGTCTTCGCGATGATGGATTATTGCTATGAGGAGACAAGCTGGGTGCCCGCGCGGCTGCTCGGGCAGATGGTTAAAGTCCCGGCGGGCGTGCTCAAGCTCGCATGCCGATTCGATTACCGGATCGCGTTTGTCTCACTCCGGGGAGATTCAATCTGCGAGGTCGATTCCTTCGCGGCCAAGGATTCGGGCATCGACGGCTCGGCGCAACGAATCAACGATACGCTTGAGCAGGAGATACTAAGGACTCCCCCCCGATGGCTCCTCTGGGGGAATCATCCGGTCAGGCTTGCTGGGGAATGAAGCGAGGCCCGAGACTTAGCAGGTCGGTTCGCCGGTGTGGCTCAGCTTGATCAGCTTTTGCTTGCCATTTATCGTTCGAAAATTTGTCTCCTCGATCCATATTCGGCACAGATTCCCCACATCGTTCTTAATCCCCATGCCCAGTATATTATCAGACTCGTCCTTGCTTGGCAGATCCATCTCGGTCACGTTATTTTGCCCAAGATTCTTCAGCAACTGTTTCATGTGCACTCCAAATCCGCGGACGATGTATTTGCCGGGCTCTGTCTTGCCTCCACCTCTGGCAAGTTTATCCTTCTCAATCATCTCAGTGGTATCAATTGATATCGTACCAAAAAAAATGCCTTCGTCGATATCTCCGTAGTTTTCCGAGTGCGGATGAATGTGTCGTTTATACCATTTCAGATCGTGACTGCCATCCACGGGATCGATCGAATCCGCCCAACGGCCGATCTCTTTGTCCATCATGGTATAAATTTTGGCTTCATCCGGAGGATTGCCGTCCACCGACAAATTATCCGCTGCGGCATCGATAAGGAAGAAGATGTCATAACCCGGCACGGTCCGGCCTTCCGGGTCTACAACCTCGGATGTGGAGCGCGAAGCAGAACCAAAATTTCTTGCGCATGATGAGATGATCGAAAACGAAGAGAGGCCGCCAGCCAATCCGGCAAGCCTTATGAATTCACGCCGATCCGGACTCGCCGGGTTCTCAGGAATGCCGGTGGGGATTGGGGCTTGTTCAGCATTGTCATCCATCGGTTTTAAATCAGTCATAGTGGACCTCCATTTTCAATTGGCGTGTATAATCTATTGGGCAATGTCTGCCCGCGTCACGGTCAAAAACAGCTCAGAATATTCTGCCGGGCGCTTCCAGGCTACGCCTCTCGCATAGACGACGACGGAATACCATTCAGCAGGTGGGCTCGCCGGTATGTGAAAGGAAGGCTGCCTCTTTTGGTTTCGCGTACCACATTCGGCACAGGCCTCCGATATCAATCGGTGCCTTACTAGAGTGGTCCTTGCTTGGCTTCACTACCTTCGTGACCGAGGCTCCTCCGCAATTCTTAAGAAGCAGCCTCATATGCTTTCCGAAACCGTCCATTGGCTTGGTTGAATCGCACGTTGGAGCACCTGTCTTGGCGAGCTCCTCAAGAGTGAATTTGTCCGTCGCTGTGATTTTGATCTTCCCGATAAATACGGCTTCATCGAGGACTCCAGTCGTACTATGGACTTCATGGACATACCGTGATATCCACTCCAATTTGTGGCTGCCTTCACACGGATGGACGGACTCTGCCCACTTGTTTATCTGGGAATCCATCAGTTTCCGAATCTGTTCCTCAGTCGGCACTTTGCCTTTGATGCTCAAGTCCTTCGCGGCGCCGAAGACAATGAAAAAGAGGTCATATTTCCATAGATCCACCTTTGGCTCATCCGCTCGTTCACCAGCCTCAGAATCAATTCCTGCTAAATCAGTCATGACAGACCTCCATGATCAAATCGTGTGAATGGCCTTTCGCCCTGTGAAAAATCTCGACGAGGCTCTAGGAGACAGGGCTTTTCTTCAGCAGGATATCGCGGAGCCTCGACCTGAATGCCGAACCGCCCAAAAAAACCGTTTCCTGCACGCCCTATTAGCCTATTCTTTACCGGCTCAACCTGATATGATCCAAATCAACTGTCAAGCAGAAAAAAGTTTCCTCGTCATACATTTATTGAATCAATTCGGGCAGGTTCTGGACGGGGAATTCGCCGAGAGGATGATGCTACGGAGAGGTCACTTCGTGCCGCAATCCGCTCTGAACGCCGCCTTCGATCTTCTTAATTCTCGCCGCGATCTCCCACATCTCGGCGGCGCGGCCCATTCCCTCCAGCGCTCTCCGCGCAAGCTCCAGAACGGGGACAAGTTCCGCGGCGTCCGGGCCGAACGCCGTTTCCACCGCATCGATCATCCCCTCAAGATCCTCATGCACCGCCTCATAATGACCGGGCGTTTCACACATCCCTATGTAACTTCGGAGCGTCAACAGAGTGGACGGATGTTGATCGCCGAGGGCTTCTCTACGAATACTCAATGACTCCAGCAAATCTCTTCTGGCCTTGTCTCGCTGATTCGCATCTTTGTAAAGCATTGCGTTCTCAAAATACTGCTGGCCGACTCGCGGATGTCGGTCATGCAGTTCCCGCTTCAGGGTTTCAAGGCATTTCACAAATATGACTTCGGCCTCGTCGTATCTCTCAAGATAACGCATCGCCCTGCCCACAATGTTCGAGTAGTAAACCGTTTTCAGGGAATCATCTCCATGGACTGCGGCCGCGCGCCTCTCGGCAGACCGGGCGAACCGGAGAGCTTCGGAATATTCTTGTTGCCGAATGAGAAGATAGGCTTGCGTGCGCTCGGCGATAGCAAGCGCCAGTGGGTATATCGCCTCAACCTCGTGAGCCGCGGCCATGAAATTGTTCATCGCATTGCGCGTGGCCTCACTCCCGGGATTTGCGCTCGCGAGCACGTCGACGATCGTGTCCATCGCGTCAATGTAGATTTCTTCATTGCCATGCGGATCCTGCTCGAAGACTCCGACGGCATGATTCATCAATTCGAGACTTTTATCCTTCTGGCCGAGCCCGTGGTATGTCCTGCCAATCGTATAGAGAAGCACGGCCGCCAGATCGTCGTCCGACTCCCGCCGCTCGAGGGCGCGCTCGGCGCC
>JAJFLK010000151.1 GCA_021772735.1 Candidatus Sumerlaeota bacterium
GATCCTTCGCACGACGGGGATCATCCAGGAGATGGTCCGTCCAGATCGGGTCCAGAGCCGTTCGCAATACACCGAGATCCCTTACAAGATCGAGGCCCACGGTCGATTCCACGAACTTGGCCAGTTCTTGACGCTGATCGAGCAGAACCCCGCCCGATTCATGCGGGTCAAGGATTTCAAAGTGATCAATAACAACGACCGCCCGTCGGTCCACCCCATCCAGATGGAGATCGCGACGTTCATGTTCAGCAACTGAGGCTTCGCCGCGTAACTAAGTAAAGCGCGGCGAGAATCAGAAGACCGAAATCAAACTGCGACGAAATCATGACGAGCAAAGCAACTGAAAGACCACTGACAAAGGAAAAGGCAACCATGCGAAGCCGAACGTTGATCGCACTGATTATCATGACGAGCTTTGTGGCTTCGGCCGCGAATGCGCAGCCGGCCTGGAAGAGGGTCGCCAAGAAGCTGCGGCCGACCTCGCTCGAAACGCCCGAAGGCGAGGCATTCATAAACGAGGTGCCGGATGAATCCGATGTCGCCATCGCCCCTGAGGTCACCGACCTTGAGTCTTCTGACGGATCGCTCGTGCCCGAGGCCGGATCGACCATCGGCATGATGTCGCCGGACAAGCAGATCAACCTGGGCAAGGAATCCGACGAGAGCGGCGCCAGGAAGGATCTGTTCAGCGACAGCCGAATCCGCCGCATGCTGGGTCAGGCCCCGCGGTTCGTTTATGACGCCGCGAATCGGCCCGATCCGATGATCTTCCCCCCCGTGCGCAATGCGGCGATTTATGCTGAATTGTCCCTCGACGCGGAGGCCATGATCGAAAATGAGGACTTCCTCGGCGCGCTTTCGGCGTACCAAAAGATTCTCGAGCTTAACGACCGCCGCTTTTCGACCGAGATGACACGTAAGATGGCCGACCTCCGAAGCGCCATCGGCGCGGCAAGCAACATTGATATGCCGGTCGAACTGGTCAGCGCGGAGCTTCCGAGCTGGATCGAGGACAACACCAACGGGATTCTCTACGACAAGAATAATCCAATGTGCCTGATCGGCGATTACCTGCTCGGCGTCGGAGAAACCGTCCCGACCTACCCTGAGGTCAACATCGCATCAATCACACCGGAACTCGTCATTTTCCAGATCGCTGAGGAGAAGTTTGAAATCCCGGTCAAGGGATACACGGAGTAGAAACTCCGAAAACCGTAGTCAAATCTCGAAGGAATTTACGTTCATGAAGCAAGGGAAGCAACAAACTCAGTTCCACCGCACGGCCCGCCCGCAAGGGCACGGCACAATCACCGCAGGGAACTGCTTTTCAAGGAGGAGTGGCAGGATGTTCCGAATCGTAAACAGCATGGCAGCCGCAATGCTCGTGGCGCTGATCGCGTCGAGCGCGGGAGCACAGAACAACTCGGAGGCCGGCGAGGCTCATCGCGCCGACCTATCGTTGGAGCTGAGCGAATACATCGATCTGATCTCTGAGGAAACTCAGGCGGGATTCGATGTGGCTCAAGCCGACTCCGGTGACGAAGTCATCGAATTTGATTTTCAGGAGCGACCCAAGAACACGGGCGACCTTTTCTCTCAGCCGGTGTTCAACGAGTTCGTCTCGCTGGATTTCAAGAACGCCGACATCCAGAACGTGATCCGCCTGATCGCGGCGCGCACGGGTCTCAACATCCTTCTCGATCCGGACGAGGTCTCGGGCAACATCACGTTGCACCTCGATAATGTCCGCCTCGGGCATGCACTGGACAACATTCTCAAGGTCAACAAACTGGCTTACATCGTCGAAGCGGGCGACATCGTCCGAGTCGTGCCTGAATCCAAGGTCGGCCGGATGGAAGTCGAGACGCACACGGAGATCATCACGCTGAACTGGCGCAACGCCCTCGATGTCCAGCGGACGTTCGAGCCCTTCCTCACCGTTCACGGCTCGATGAACAGCAATGAAGAGGCCCAGGCGCTCATCATCACCGACGTGCCGCCGAACATCGCGAAGATGAAGGAAATGATCGAGCAAATCGATCAGCCTGACCGCCAGGTCGTGATCGAAGCTCGTCTGGTTGATATTCAGATTGGCGCGGCCCGGACCTTCCAGACTCAGCTCTCTGCGGCCAAGGCCAATAAGGAGCGCCTGACGAGCAGCGTGACAGGCACAACGGTCACCGACGGCGTCGCTGAAGTGATTACGTCCATCGTGGGACTCGGCAGCCCTGTTGCTCCGATCGCAGGCGTCTTCCCGATCACCTCGGAGGGAGTTGGCGTGAGAGGCGGACTGGGCGTGCTTCAGTTCGGCTCCCAAATCGGCATCTTCGGCGACGATTACAACATCGACGCCACGCTGACGGCGCTCGAAGAGCGCAACATTGTCGAGGTTCTGGCCACACCACGCGTGACCACGCTCAACAATGTGCCGGCCAATATCCAGATCATCGAGCGGATCCCGTACATCGAAGCCGTGCAGGGCCCGACGGTCGGGACGATCGTATCGGAGATCGAGTTCGATCAGGCCGGCGTCACGATCGACGTCAAACCCATCATCACTCCGAGCGGCTACGTTCGCCTGGATATGGATCTGAACCAGCGCATCTTCCGCGAACGCGTCGGCGGCGGCGCTCTTGACCCGCCTGCCATCGACCTTCGTCAGGCCCGGTCCACGGTCATTGTTCAAGACGAGCACACGGTCGTCCTGGGCGGGCTGCGAGGGCAGCGCAAGGAAGACGGCGTCGACGGCGTTCCGTGGCTGCACCGAATCCCGGTCTTCGGCTGGGTCTTCAAGGACAAGCGAACGGCTCACAACCGCGCCGAGCTTGTCCTGATGGTCACGCCGACGATCGTCGAGGAGGCTCTTCTCACGGATCGCGAGAAGCACCTCTACGACCGAATCGACACCGACTGGCACAAGCCGGATTACTTCTACGACGATACCAAGGCCGAGGGCGACCGCCCCACGACCTAAGTCTCAAAGAGAACGGCTGAAACCACAAACCTCAAATCGAATGCGCCGGGCCCCGTAACAAGGGTCCGGCGTTTTTCGTTGATTACGTGAACTCAAAATCCTGAACCAGATTGACCGCAAACTCATCGAGAAATCGATCCTCGCCGAACGACTCTGCGTGACGGCGTATCTCGGTGGGGTCGTAGGCCTCGGGATCGAATTTCTTCAACGCGGCGACGAGCGATTTTTCGTTGCTCGCCTCGAAGAACTCTCCGCAGATCCCCTCGCTCAAAGTCTCGCACAGCCCCCCGGCGCGCAGCGCAAGGACCGGCTTGCCACAAGCCATCGCCTCAAGCGGCACGATTCCAAAATCTTCCTCACCGGGGAAGATCAGCCCCCGGCAACTGCGATACAGTTCTCGCAATTTCGCGTCATCGACCCAGCCCACAAACCGGACCGTCCGGCCCGCAAGGCGATGAAGCTCGCGTTCGTTCGGACCGCGCCCGACGACGATCAATTCGAGGCCCAAGGTATTGGCAGCCGCAACCGCGAGATCGACCCGCTTGTATCCGGTCAGCGCAGAGACGACGAGCCAGGGCGCATCCAGCGCAGCCGCCGGATTCCGATTTAAGTTATCCGCCGAGCCAGGATCGCCCTCGCCGCTCCCCTTGCCGCCGGTGCGGACGGGCGTAAAAAAATCGGTCCGAACAGGCGGGTGGATCACGCGAGCATCGCGGCCGTAAACCCTTGAAATCCGGTCGGCCACAAAGTCCGAAATGGCCCAGTATCGGGTGCAGCGTCGCGCGGCGCGTGCGTCCCAGGCTTCCAACCTCGCTGCGATCGCCCGGAGCAAACGAGTCGACACCGACGACCCACCGCGCGAATAAGCTCCCTGCTGATCGTAGAGATAGCGCATGGGGCTGAAGCAATAGACGAGGTGCGGGATGCCGGGCGGGACGCGTACGCCGTGCGCAACGCAGTGGCTGGTCGAGATGACGAGATCTGCCTCGGCCGGCAACTCAAGGTTCGAGATGATGCCGGGCATGAAGGGCAGCAAAGTCCGATAATAAAACCCGACCGCCGGCAACGAGGAGAGGCCCGAGGCGTGAATCGGCCGGGAATTGATCGTCGAACTGATGCCTTTGGGATCATAAAAAAGGGTGCAAATCTCGGCCTTCGGGAACAGGGCAAGGAGCGATTCGAGAACGCGCTCGCCGCCCCGCATACCCAGCAGCCAATCGTGGACGATAACGACGCGCATCTTCGAGGCGATGCGCCTGGCATCGGCCGGCGACGGGGATGGATGCAAGTCTTTAGAAATCATGTCTTGCCGCAATTTTGCCGAAATGAAACTATGAGGCGGAACGTCGGCACGGCTCGGTTCCGCAGTTGCGGGGGTCAAGTCCGATGTGTCTCCTCGTCAGGTCGTCGGCCCGGGCGAACCCGGTTCGGACTGGCCTTGGGTGATTGCCCGCACGAAATCATCGCCCGCCTTTAAGAGGAATTCAAGCCGCGATCCCGCGCGTCGGCGTGGTTCATTTCCACTCGGCCTTCACTTGCGCCAAGGGACGATTAAACCAAATAAGACCCGTGATGATTGAAGCGTTCCAGCCGCCTGGAGCCATGCCTTTCAGGCCGGCTCGCCGCCATGTCCGCGCTTCGGCTATGGCGCTGACAGCCCTGATGGCTTTGGTTCGCCTTGCGCCCGCCGCGGACGGCGGCAATGCCCGAGTGGCATTGCGGTCCAAGTCCGATTTCCGCATCGCAGTCGATCCGGTCGGCGTGGATCTGAATCTCGATGGCACGCTCGAGATTGTGATCGCTCATGACGGCAATCAGGTCACCGCGCTCGATCCGACCACGCTCAAGCCCTTATGGGACGTCGAACTCGATATCACCGGGCAACTGAACGAAGGACCGATCTGGGGCCATTTTCTCGGCGATGGAACGATCGATATCATCCTTATTGATTCGAGCGGAAAACTGATCGTTCTCGATGGCCTGACCGGATCGCCCCTGTCCGGGTTCGCCCTTGCCGACTCCCCCGCGACCGACGCGACGGTTATACCGCTGCTCTCGGACGAACTGGGATTGATTGAATACCGAGACGGCGTGGTGGTCATGATGCCGTCGGGTCAGCTCAGCAGTTTCGTCATCAACTCGCACGCCTCGCCGCGCACTTTCTTTAATTTTAAACTCCAGGGCACATACAGCCAGCCGGCGGCGACAGGCCTGACCGGATATTCCGCGCCGGGGCCCCATCTGGTGACGGTCTCGAATCAGGGCCGCATCACCGTCATCTCGGCAGTTAAGGGATCGCGCGTATCCATCAGCCACGACCTCAAAGCTCGCCGGGTCAATCACGCCTGGTTCGCACTGGGCGACATCACCGGCGACGGGCTTGATGATATTGTCGTCGCTGATGACAGCGGGTATCTCACGGCGCTCCGAGTCGAAGACGAACGGTTTATCGAAGTCTGGCCCTCCGAAGTTTCAATCTTCACCAAACCGGCGTATCCCCCGCTGATCGCGGATGTGAACGGGGACGACATCGCCGATATTCTCATCACGAAGGTAAACAAATTCGTTCTCGTCAACGGGGCGACCGGGCTCACAGGCGACATTTGGGAGGTTGCCCAGTTCAATCACAGCGGGGACATCACGTCGCCGCCGTCGTTGCATCGCGGCGCGGATGGGAAGGTATACGCAGCGTATAGCGACAACGGCGGCGTCTTCTCTGTATTCGATGTCCGGG
>JAJFLK010000152.1 GCA_021772735.1 Candidatus Sumerlaeota bacterium
TCTACCTTCAATCGCTCGGCGCCGAGCAGGGGGAGCCGGCGCCATGACTCCCGAGCTTCGGGGCGGACCCGATGAAGTTCGCGCCCGAATCCAAACCCTGCGCGCCGAGATCGAGCATCACAACGAGCTCTATTATCAGCGGGCCGCGCCCGAGATCGAAGATCGGGAGTACGACTTGCTCGCCAGCGAGTTGATCGAGCTGGAGGCGGCCTATCCGGAATTCGCCGTGGCCGATTCGCCGGTGCGTACGGTGGGCTCGGATCGCGCCGAGGGGTTCGCGACGATCGAACATCCAGTGCGCATGCTTTCGATCGATAACAGTTATTCGGCCGATGAGGTTCGCGAATTCGACAAGCGCATTCGGCGCGCGCTCGGGATGGTTGAGCAGGCGGCGACGGCAGAGTCGGGAGTCGACGAGGCTGAGGTCACAGCCGAAGCCGGGGCCGAGATCGAGTTCGCCGTGGAGACGAAGATCGATGGCGTGGCGTTGACGTTGATGTATGAAGACGGTGATATTCGATATGCCGCGACTCGAGGTGACGGCTCCAGAGGCGATGACGTCACGGCGAACGCGCTGACAATCCGTGCTGTGCCCAAACGAATCGGCTCGGCGCAAACGCCCGCGCCCGCCGGGCGATTCGAGGTTAGGGGAGAGGTCTTCATGCGGCGTGCGGACTTCGACGCGCTCAACGCCGAACGGCGGCGCACCAGCGAGCCCGAATTCGCGAACCCGCGCAACCTGACCGCAGGCACTCTGAAGTCGCTCGATGCTTTGCTCGTCGCCGGGCGGACGCTCGATTATTTCGTGTACGCGACGGGCCTTGTCGAATCCGATCTTCCGGAGACGCATCTGGAGACGCTCGATTATCTGACCGCGCTCGGATTTCAAATCAATCCGCACCACTGGCTCTGCCCGACCGTCGAGAGCATTATCGACCTGATCGGGCGGTGGGAGAGCGAACGCAACGAACTGCCTTACGACACCGATGGGCTCGTGATCAAAGTCAATCGCCGCGAGCTTCATGAGCGACTGGGCTCGACCTCGAAATATCCACGCTGGATGCTTGCCTATAAATTTTCGGCCGAGCAGGCCGAGACCGTGCTTGAAGAGATCTTACTCCAGGTCGGGCGGACCGGGGCGATCACGCCCGTGGCGCAATTGAAGCCCGTCTTCCTGGCCGGGACAAAGGTCGGCCGGGCCACTCTGCACAACGCCGATGAGCTCGAACGCAAAGACATCCGCGTCGGTGATCGTGTGGTGATCGAGAAAGGCGGCGACATCATCCCCAAGGTGGTTCGCTCGCTGCCGCATTTGCGTACCGGCGCCGAACGAGTCTTCGAGTTCCCGAATGTCTGTCCGGTATGTGGGTCATCAATCTCGCGGCCCGAGGGCGAAGTCGCGTTGCGGTGCGTGAACACGTCGTGTCCGGCGCAGGTCAAAGAGCGCATCAAGCATTTCGCCTCGCGCGGCGCGATGGATATCGAGGGGCTGGGCGTCAAGCTGGTCGGGCAACTGGTTGATGAAGGCCTCGTCTCGACGTATGCCGATCTTTATTCGCTGAGCCTCGAGGCGCTTTGCGCGCTCGAACGGATGAAAGAGAAATCGGCGACAAATCTTCTCGGGCAGCTAGAGGCGAGCAAATCCCGGCGGCTGGGGACGCTGATTTTTGCGTTAGGCATCCGGCACGTCGGAGCGTCATCGGGGCGTCTGCTGGCGTCGAATTACGGATCTCTCGAAGCGCTTGCGGTCGCCTCGGCTGAGGAACTCGCTGAGCTTGAGGGCGTCGGAGAGATCTTAGCCGCCGCGATTGTGAATTTCTTCGCCGATGAGAAAGATCGGGAGATCATCCGCCAGCTCGGGGCCGCCGGAGTCAACATGCGGCGGCTCCCCGAAGAGGCGATTGCCGAGGCGACCTCGGAGAAGGGGCTGGCCTTTTCCGGCATGACATGCGTGCTGACGGGCAAGCTCGAATCGATTGACCGCGCCGAAGCTTCGAAGCGGATCGAGTCTCTCGGCGGCAAGAGCTCATCCAGCGTAAGCAAGAAAACCGATCTCCTGATCGCGGGGCCCGGCGCCGGGTCCAAGCTGACCAAGGCTCGCCAACTCGGCATCGAGATTATCGACGAAGCTGAATTCCTCCGGCGGCTTGGCTCGGGCGGGGGAACAGATGGGGGCCAGCCTTGAGACCTGGACCAGGACCCGTGATGTCTCACACTCATACACGACGAGCTGCCACACTTTAAAGTCGAGTTATATCAGCACGATAGGTCTCTATTTCTCCGACCTTTTCCACGTTGCGCTTGACGCATCCAGGTAATATCGCCTAGAGTTGTGACTTCGCACTTGCGATGAGCCCCGCGTGGTCCGTTTCGGCTAGATGGCGATGTCGGACCTCGGACAAGCGCTGTCGGTTTTAATCAGGGTCGTCCTCCAGGACGGATAGTTTTTGAATTTGTGACACTCGTGTGGCGTTCGAGCTATACTCCACATGAGATATTTGGCTTAAGTTGACCGAGCAGGGCGGGCTGATGCCTAAGCCCCGTGTATCGAGTTCATAAGGTTGTATGATTGGCGGTGGGGCGACCCACACATATCGAGGTCCGATGAGCAAAGGCAGACGAAATCGCCCCAGGCGGCCCAAGCGGAGCCCCGTGGAACGGTCGCAATCGCGCGACGTGACCTTCTCGTGGGTCTATCCGATCGTCCTGACTTACCGGTGTTCGTATGAATGTGGATACTGCCCGTTCCCCGTCACCGCGGGCCCGCCGCTTCCATCGAAGAGCGCTGTGCAGCAGCGGGTGGCGCGTGCCCGACGTCTCGGAATCAGCCAAGTCAGGTTAACCGCAGGCGAGGGGCTTGAGAATCACCCCGATATCGTTTCCACGTTCAAGTTCTACGGCTATTCAAATTTTACGGACTACCTGAAAGGTTTGATTGGGGAAGTGGCGAGCAACGGTATTGCTCCGGCGCTTTTCCCGGAGATGGATTTGGGCGCGCTTTCGCTTTTCGAAATGCAGCGCCTCAGGCCGCATATCTTCACGCTTCGCCTTTATCTGGAGTCCATGGATTCGGACCTTCAATACAGCGTGGCTCACGCGGGGTCCGAGGCCAAATGGCCGCGCAACCGGCTCAAGGCCTTGCTTGCCGCCGCGCAGCTCGGCATTCCGGTCAACAGCGGCTTGATGGTTGGCATCGGCGAGAGCGCGGAATCCAGGACGAAGACTCTGCAAACTCTAGCGCAACTCGCGTCGCGCCACGGCCATATCCAATCGGTCACGATCCAGCCGTTCATGCCTCAGGCGCGCACGCCCATGAGCCATCTTCCGGCGCCTTCGCCAGAGACGCTGCTCGAAGTCGCGGCCGAAGCCAGAAAGCTCTTGCCCGACTCGGTATCGATCCAGTTCCCGATGGTCAACTGCCCGGAGCGCGTGATGGATTTTATCGAGGCCGGAGTGGGCGACCTGGGAGATTTCGATCTGACCGGGGACGCCCACGATGCCGCCTCAATCAATGCTTTCAAGATCGTGAGTGAAAAGCTCGGCTTGGCCGGGATTAAGCTTTCGGACAGACTCTCGCTCTTCCCCCGATATTCATGCGAGCAGTGGACGACGCCATATTATCGCGACTTGCTGCGCAATCTTGGATCCGCCGGCCCGCCTCCGAGCAATGGGAAGCCAGCGCGGACTCAATCCAAGAATAATTCAAAACCAGACGGCAAGGCGACGCCGAAGTCTGAGCCCGAGAAGGCTGCCCGCTAGCGCCCCGTTGGGGCTCCGGTTCTCAGGGTAAGGTCGATTCCGCGAACCTGCGTGTCGCGCCTCGGCGTCCAGTCCAACTTGTCTGAAATTGCATAGATATCCATCTGGTAGTGAAGCGGGATGTGCGGCAGGTCGTGCATCGCGATGCGGACGGCGTCTTCGAGGTACTGCCTCCGCTTGCCGGGATCGAACTCGCTCGCAGCGGCCTCGGTCAGGCGATCCAGTTCCGGGTTGCTGTATCTGGTGCATAGATTGGCCATGCCGAGTTTCTTCTCTTGGTCCACAGTGTGCAGCAGATGATCGAAGGTTCCATATCCGTCGCCATTCGGGTTCGTCCACCCAATCAGGAAAAACGAGAGCAGTCCGTTCTGCTCATCGGCGAAGAAACTTGATTTGGGCCGGGCGTTGACCCGGACCCGGATGTTGATCTTTGCCAATTGTCCGGCGATGGCTGCGGCGACTTCGTCGTCATTGACGTATCGGTCGTTCGGCGCGTCGAGCCGGATATCGAACCCCTGGGCATATCCGGCCTCGGCGAGCAGCTCGCGCGCGCCGCCCAGATCGAGTGGCGGTCGCCCGAGGTCATCGATATACCCGATCACGCCGGAGGGAAAAAGCTGATCGGCGACGGCCGCCTGACGGCTCATGACCTTTTCGACGATCAGGTCCATGTCGATGGCTCTATAGATTGCCTGACGCACGCGCAGATCGCGCAGTGGGTTGGGCGGCGATCCCTTGATGCCGGGCGATTCGTCGCGGCCGGTATCGAGGCCCAGATAGATCAAGCGCAGGCTCGGCTTGCTTATGACTTCATAACCGGGCGTTGCGCGGACCCGATCGACATCACGCACGGGCACGTTGCTCAAGACATCGATTTCGCCGTCGAGAAATTTTGCCACGCGCGTCGCGTCGTTACTCACGGCGACGTATCGAACCTTCTCGACCTTTGGCGATCCGCGCCAGTGCTCGCCGAACGCCGTGATCTGGCAGAAGCTGCCGCGCTCCCACTTCTCGAGCTTGTAGGGCCCGGTGCCATTGGCATGAGTCGAGAGCCAGGCTTCATCTCCCGCCGTGGTGCGGGGTTCGCAGGTTTCCCTGTCCAGGATGTATATCGAGATCAGGCGTGTGGGAAGGATAGCATCGGGGACGGTCGTCTCGATCCGGATCGTGTGAGGATCGACAATCACCACTTCTTTGACCGTCGCGACTTCGGCGGTCTGGCGCGATTGAGGCCAATCGCGCGCGCGCAGAATCGTATAACGCACGTCCTCGGCGTCGAAGTCGTTGCCATTGTGAAACTTGACGCCCTGGCGAAGCTTAAATTCCCAGATAGTGGGCTCCAGGTTTTCCCACGATTCTGCAAGCGCCGCGACGACTTTTAGATCCTTCGACATGTCCGTCAGCGGGTCGTAGATATTGATCAACACGCCGAGCGTCGGGGATTCGTTGTGCTTGTAGGGGTCCATGGAAAGCACATCGGAGCCCTGGCTGACGATGATGGTCTGAGCGCTCAGATCGCCGGCGTCTGAAGATGATGCGCTGCCGGCGCCGACGTCGCGGCCAGGCTCTTGCTTCGAGCATGCCGCCGCGAGCACAAACGCGATCAGTGGGAGGACTCCTGACGGCCCCCGCCAACGCGGAATTTCTGACTGGCGAAGTCTCGCCGAACTACTCAACGGAGCGTTGCCGTGCATGCCTGTATACCTTGCGAAAAGATTCTGCGGGAGCCGCAATATGGCGGTCGATGAAGCCCGATCAGGAGATGAGAACATTCTATCGGAGCGACCGCAAGCTCGACGCGGACCGCAGTTTTTGCAAGCATTCGATTCGGGGCGCGTTCGTGCGCCCGGTATCGTGCGCCCGATAATATTGGCTGATGACGAATTGCATCGAAAGCCCCGCCGCCGCCGTCCTTCACCCGTGGGGGCTTGCCAATTATGGCGAGATTCTCCGGTTGCAAGAAGGACTGCGCAAGGCCCGCACCGAGGATGAGATTTCCGATACTTGGCTCATCGGCGAGCATCCGGACGTGATTACGCAAGGCGTGCGTTCGACCGACGCCGATCTAACGTTGAAAGCGACCCCCCAGGCGGCAGGGGCATCTGGCCCTACGCCGGTCTTCACGGTCGATCGCGGCGGTATGGCGACGATTCATAGTCCCGGCCAATTGGTGATCTATCCCATCGTGCGAATCCTTGGCGGTTCGATGGCTGCGGGACGATTCTCGCGCGAGCTTCTGGACAAAACACGAACCTGGCTTGGCGACGCCTTTGGGGTACAAACCGAGACGCACCGGGGCTCGCCGGGACTTTATTCCGGGGGCCGCAAGCTGGCATCAATCGGCATCTCGGCCCGAGGTGGGATTACAATGCACGGTATCGCCATCAATTTTTCAAACGATCTTGAGATTTGGGATTCGATCGTCGCCTGCGGAGACGCGACGATGCGCCCGATCACACTGACCGAACTGGCCGGCCGGACGATCCATCCGAGCGACCAGATCGAATCGCTCGCCGATTGGCTGCGCGAATCCTGGGGTTACACCTCAGTTGCGATCGAAGCCGCCGCTCCCATCAATCAACAAACCGATACTTGATCAACGTCCATAGCGAAGCGAAGCCATCGCCCCAGTAGATTTTCTTGCCTTGCGCGCGGCCTCGGGGGAAGTAGCTGATCGGAATCTCGCGGATCGCGTGACCGTCCTTTAGCAGCTTCGCGGTCAGCTCGACGGTGAAGGCGAAGTCGTTATTGACGAGTTTCATGCCGTCGATCGTGCCTCGGCGAAAGACCTGATAGCACGTCTCGACATCGGTCAGGCGCGAGCCGTACAGCATGTTGACCGAGGCGGTCACGACGCGATTCCCCCAGTATTGAAGGAACCCCATCTTCGGCCGACCTCTCAGGAATCGAGAGCCGAAGACGACATCGCATTCGGCGGCGAGGATCGGCGCCAGCAGCATCGGGTAATCCGAGGGGTCCAGTTCGAGATCGGCATCCTGGAAAAGGATGACATCGCCACTGGCCTCGGCGATACCGAGCTTCAAAGCGTTGCCGCGTCCCGAACGTTTCGTCTCGTAAATCACTCGCGTGTCCGCACGTTTCTCCTCCTCGGCCAAGAGCTCGCGAGTGCCGTCTTCGGAATATCCATCGACGATGATGATTTCCATCTCGATGTCCACGGCGCGGACTTTGTCCAGAATGGCATTGATCGTGCGCCGCTCGTTATAAACCGGGACGATGACACTGAGCAGCATTAAGGGGTCAATCCTTCGGCGACCTGCGCGACGATCCACTCGACTTGATCGAGCGTCATTCGCGGATGAAGCGGCAGGGTCAACTCGCGCGCGGCGTACTGCTCGGTTTGCGGAAGCTGGACTCGCGCGGTCGGTTGTGCGCGTTGGTAATACTCGAATAGATGAACCGGCGGGTAGTGATGCGAGGTCTGAATGCCGCTGGCGTGAAGCGCTTCGCGCACGCGATTGCGGGTAACGGAATCGGGCAGGAGGATCGGAAAGACATGGCAGGCCGGGAAGTGCCACGTCTTGATCTGAGCGAACGGGACCGTGACCTCGGGCAGTTGGGCGAGGCCGGATTGATAACGACGAACCAGCTCATGGCGTCGCTCTTGATTCCCCTCCAGCTTGTCCATCTGCACCAGGCCCAGAGCCGAGGTGATCTCCGTCGGGCGAAAATTCCAGCCCGGCAGTTCGACGTCATAACTGAGCGTGTCGGCCAGGTGGCGTTCCCAGGTCGAATGCGTCAATCCATGGCGCCGCAGCAGATGGATCCGTTCGGCGATGTGCGCTTGATTTGTCACGACCATTCCGCCCTCGCCGGTCGCGACATTCTTGTTCGAGAAGAATGAAAAAACCCCCGCGTCCGCGCAATTGCCGAGGCTGCGCTCCGCATCCAGCGCCCCGCCGATCCCGTGGGCGGCGTCTTCGAAAAGATGGATGCTCTGCGGCTTCGCCCCTCGGCGGCGCAGGTTGCTGGTCGATGTTTCGTATTCGGCGATGGCGTCTGTTATTGCATCGTAATCGCAAGGGTAACCTGCGTAGTCCATTGCGTATACAGCCCGGGTCGCCGGGCTGAGTTTGCTTCGAATTTCCTCGGGGTCAATCAGCGGGAGCTCGGGCGAGATGACATCACAGAAGACAGGCACGGCGCCGAGATTCACGATCACGTTGACCGTCGCGACGAACGTGAGCGAGGGAACCAAGACCTCGTCGCCGGGGCCGATGTCCAGCGATTTGAGCAACAGATAAAGGCCTGCCGTACATGACGAAAGGCAGATCGCGTGTTTGCAGCCGACGTATTCCGCCACGCGTTTCTCGAACGCCTCGGTGCGCGGGCCCATAGTCAGCCAGCGCGAACGGATGACTTCGAGCACAGCCTGCTCTTCTTGCTCGTCATAGGTAAGATCGGAAAGGAATACTTTCCACTGATTGTGCGCGCCCATCCGCCGGGTTCCTACATTCCGCCCGTTGCTGGTATATGCGCTGTGACTTCGATCTCAATCCGTGCGCCCATCGGCAGCGCCGCGACCTGAACGGCCGTGCGGACCGGCGGCTCGTATGGGAAATGCGCCCCGAAGACACGATCCACGAGCGGCATATCCGCCAGATCGGTGACGAATACCGTGCAGCGAACAACGTGAGCATCGGTCAGTCCTGCAAAGGAGAGGATGATGGTCACGCTTTTCAGAATCCGCTCGGTTTGCGCGGCCGTATCGCCTGCGATCATCTTCCCCGTGGCGGGATCGATCGCGATCTGACCGGCGATGTAGACCGAATCGCCGGACTTTAAGGCCTGGGAATAAGCCCCGATCGGCGCGGGCGCGTCTGAAGCGTTGATAACGACTTTGTTGCTCATAAGAGTTGAACTCTCACGCCTTGAAATGAATGGGGGGCGAGCCTTTTTTTTCTAGCATGGGCCCGATCAGCCCGGCAAGTGCGAATCCTGCGACGGCCCCAAGAATCCAAGTCCCGCGTTCGATCTCGACGCCCGCAATGTTCGCAGCGCCGAGCACGATCGACACGACGGCGAGGGTTGCCAGGGCGGCGCATAAGGCTTCGCCGAGGCGGCCTCCCTGCCTTCGCGGCGTCAGAAATAAGCCTATCATCCCCAGGATGAAAATCACGGTGCCAAGCGGAAGGAGGACCGTCGACACGCGTTTGCGAGTTTCGAGGTCGTCCTTGAGCGCGGCTCCATCCCACATGACAAGCTCCCATTCCCCTGATGCGCGCAACGCGGCCAGCGATGCGGCGACGGCGTCGGCCTCGCGCAATGGATCGGTCATGCGGGCCTCGGCGATCCAGGGAAGCCACGCCGTTTCGTCTGCGAAGATGCTTGGCCAGAGACCCGATGGAACACCCCGCGAGGTCGTCTGCGCGAGGCTCTGAGGCGAAATCCAACTTGCGGATCGGATCTGATCGGTGCTTCTCAGAGCGCCCAGAAGCTCCTTGCGCGTTGTCTCGTCGGTTTCATTTTGAGGCAGGAGCAAAACCTTCCTTTCGGCGGCGCGGGCCGAAAGATGGCTGAACGATGCTTCGCCCGCGGCGATGACAAGCGACAATGCGCTAGCCCAGAGAGCCAGGACATAGATTCGACCGTTGCCGGCAGTGCCCCGGATCGATAAATCGCGTCCTTTGCCGGGTGATGATTGCGTTGTGGATTCTGTCATATCGGATCTAATCGGAAGTCGGCGTTTCCTCATCGGGGAAGTAGAAACCGGCGCGAAGACTCATTTGCGATTGCAGGAGCCCTGCCAGGATTCCGTCTTCAAAGTTGAAGTGCGCGCAGGCCTGGAGTTCGGGAAAATTCTGCGGATTGAGCAGATCTTCGGCTGTCAGGTGAGGCAATTGCGTGTTGGCGACCCGTGCCACCTTGGCGCGCTGCATTTCGATCATCTCGTCGAAGTGGCGCTCTAGAGCATCGATCGTTTCGGGAGTCAGAGTCATACCGAGTGTCCGCCGCTTAGAGATCCAAGCTTATCGTCCGCGCAGCTCCTGACCGACCCGCGAGACGAGCACTTCGAGAAAATGCGCCCGAGACTGCGGCGTATAATAACGCGGCGTCTCGCCGACGGCTTCAGTCGCAAGAGTTGCCGCGCGCAGCATGCCCTCGGGCGAGAGGCCCGCCGCGAGCTCGGCAAGTTCATCGGTCAAGTCCTCATTCAGCGCATGCCCGGCCCCGATGCGGATCGCCAACGCATCGCGCAGGAGCACGGCCAGGATCGAAAGCGTGCTCGCCATGTCCTTGTCGAGTTGGCTGAGCCGGTCGGCCACGCCAAAGATTCCCGCGAAGCCATCGGTTTTCAGGAGGCTGATTTCACGGAGGATAGAGCCGCGTTGTTCGAGCAGCTTGCCGCGCACGATTGCCATGGCCCGCCCGGGTCGGCCTTCGGCGAGGCGGACGGCGAGCGAGACGCGTGACTGCGCTTCGCCGCTCTCGGCGAGCAACCAGGCCTCAAGATCTTCGGGCGCGACCGGCTCAAGGCGCAGCACGGCGCAGCGCGATCGAATCGTCGGCAGGAGCGCTGCGGGTTCGACGCATGTCAGGATGATGACGACATGACGGGGCGGTTCTTCGAGCAGCTTAAGCAGGCAGTTCGCGGCCGCCGGATTCATGCGTTCGGCAGGCGAGATGAAGATGATCTTCTTCGGCGATTCCAATGGCGAGGTCGCTGTGAAATCATCGGCCTCACGAATCTGCTCGATCACGATCTGACCCGAGGGGCTGCCGCTGTTGTCGCAGACCAGGATATCCGGGTGCGTCCCGCGAGCGACTTTTGCCGACCCCCGGTGGCTGGTGGAGTCTTCGCCTCCCGAGACGATTTCGCGAACCAGCGCCCAGGCCAGCGTCTTCTTGCCGACCCCATCGGGTCCGGCCAGGGCGATCGCGTGGGGAAGTCGGCTTTCTTTGATGCTTTGGGTGAGAAACTCCACCGTCGTGCGGTGCCCGACGATTCGATCGAACGTCAGCTTGCGATCCGGATCAATCTCGGGTGCTGTGGCGATGGCGGGTGTCATGATAATTGCCGGCTGAAGTCCGCGCGTTTTATTCCGGGCGGGATGAAGAGGGATAAGTCGGCCCGGCGAGATTCGGAGAGCCTCGCGCGCCCTCAGCTCATGAGTCGAAACCCGCGCGCTTGAGCAAATCCGCATCGACGCCGCCACCGACGCCTGTTCGCGAGAGATACTCGACGACGTATCGAGCGATGGTATCGACCTCAAGATTGACGCGATCGCCCGCGCGCCGCGAGCGCAGAGACGTGACCTCGCGCGTGTGCGGGATGATCGCGACGCTGAAACACGCGGGCTCGACATCGACCAGTGTGAGGCTGATTCCGTTGATCGAGACCGAGCCCTTCGAAGCAAAGAATGGACGCAGCGCCTCGGGGAAATCCACTTCGAGCGTCCATGATTCGCCGTCGCTCTTCAGGCTGCGGATCGTGCCGACTCCATCGACATGGCCCATCACAAGATGCCCTCCTAGCCTGTCTCCGGCGCCGAGCGAGCGCTCCAGATTCACCTGCGCTCCTGGTTCCAGATCGCCTAGCGTCGTTTTGGATAAAGTCTCGGCCGAAAGGAAGTAGATGAGTCGATCCGGTTTGGATTCGGGCTCGCACGTCAGGCAGACGCCTTCGGTTGCGACGCTCTCGCCGGTCCCGAGATCCTCGAAGGGGCACGAGGGCACGACTTCGAGGCGCAATCCCCCGGCCGCCGGCCGCGAGGCATCGAGCCGCCCGACGTCCTGAACGATCCCGGTGAACATGAGATTATTCGCTTTCGACGGGTTCCGTCGTCTCGGCGGGTTGATCCGAATTTTCCTCGGCGGGCGCAGCTTCTTCGCTGGGCGCCGGCGAGGCGAGCAGGCGGCTGGTTGCGCGCAGGCGGTCTGCACGCAGCTGGGCGGTGAATTGAAAACTCTGGGGCTCGGTCCGGCTTCTGACCTGCTCCAGAATGAGCGACGTCAGGTTAAACCCGGCGTCGCCATCCCCTTCATCCTGCGTGTCCGATGACGATGAGGCTCTCGGTAGCGAGCGGCTGCCTGCGATGCGTTCGTAAAGTTCAAGCGCCTGCTGATCCTGAGAACGTAGTTCAAGGACGCGCGCCCGGTTCAGAAGCGCCGAGTAGTGCAGATAGGACTCGGCCGGCGCGAGGTCGGCCGCCAGCGCGAAGTGAACCTCGGCCTGATCGATGCTCTCGTCTTCGTCGGTGAGGTAAAAGCTGTTCTCGTGCGTGTAACCCAGCGCAAGCTCGCCTCGTGCCTCTTCCTCCGGGGTCCGGGCTTCGCTGATGTAATCCTCGAAAGCCGATTGGGCACTGTCCAGTTCGTCCAGAGAGAAGAAGCAATTGCCCTGTATGTAAAGCGCGAGCCGCGCCGCATCGGAGCCGGGGTAATCGTCACGGAGATTGTCGAGCGAGCCGATCGCGCTATCGATCTGAGATTTGCGCGCATCATCGTTCTGGGCCAACAGCGCCTGATTATAGATCAGATTTGCCGCCTGGAGCCGATCGCTCTTGTCTCGCGCGGTCCGGTCCTGATTCGCGCTGAAGAATGCAATGGAAGCGACTGCGACGACGGCGACAATGCCGATGATCAAGACCCGGCGTCCATGATCTTGAATCCATTCCGTCATATGGGCGATGGAATCAGCGACCTCATCGTGCTGGAGATCCGCCACGTCGGGCTTGGAACGAGCTTTGGCCATATCAACCTGCCTGGCCCTTCGCGCCTCTGCGGCCGAAGAACCGGAAATAGAGAATAACGCAACGTCTTGCAACGGTCCCCGCCGTGCAATTAACCCCGCTCTTATAGACGCCGCGCGGCTTGAAATCAAGCGCGATCAGTTTGTGATTGAACGTTGGGTGGGCGCTACCTACGCTTTGGGAGCTTTGCGTTGCGTCCGAATCAGACGTTTCATGGCGATCCGCCGGCTTGCACCCGGTCGGTCCGCCGCCTCCGGGCGCGTCTTTGGAGCACGCCGAACCACCCCGGCAATTGCAAATAGATCGGCCCGAAACGCGCGGCCCCAGAGTAGGAATTTGTCGTGAAAGTGTTTCTCACAGGCGCCACGGGATTTGTCGGCTCTCACGCCGCAATGGCCCTGCTCGACGCGGGCCACGAGGTCCTCGCGCTGGTCCGCCCCGGAGCCGAGGAGCGACTCTCCGACGACCTGCGCGGATCCCCCGAATTTCATATTCTCCAGGGCGATCTCCTCGATGACCGGCTGCCGCGCCGCCTGGACTTCGAATGCGATGCGGCGGTTCACCTGGTCGGAATTATCCGCGAAAGCCCGAGGCGGGGGCTGACGTTCAAGCGTTGCCATATCGAGGCCACGCGCGCCGCGCTCAATGTCGCGTCTCGTCACGGAGCGAAGCGATTCATCCACACCTCCGCGTTGGGCGCACGCGAGGGCGCTTACTCGGAATACTACCGGTCCAAATACGATGCGGAATTCGCCGTCAGGGAGCATCGGGTGCCCTGGATTATTCTGCGTCCTTCGCTGGTCTGGGGGCCGAGGGATCATTTCTTCACCGAGCAGGCACGGTATGTTCAGCCCTTTTTCCCGTATCCGGTGCCCGGCCGAGGCAAGAATCTGGTTCAACCGGTGGCCGTGGCCAACCTCGCCGAGGGCATCGTCCGGACGCTGGACCCCGAGGTGAAGACGGGTCGAATCCTCGAAGTGGGCGGCCCGGAGCGGATCGCGGTGAATCGCCTGATCAATCTTATCGCCGAGGCCAAGGGGATTTCGCCGCGCAAGATGCACCTGCCGCTCGGCCAGATGCGAGTCGCCCTGGGCCTGGCCGAGAGGGCGCCGCTGATGCCGACCATGCCGATCGCGACCGACCAGCTCCGGATGCTGAGCGAAGACAATGTGTGCGAATCACGCGCCTTTTTCGACGAGTTCGAGATCAAACCCGTAACGCTGACGGCCGAGGCGCTGCGGGAGTATATTTGACCGGGGCGGAACTATCTGGCCCGGTGCAGACAAAGGCCCATCCATGAAAGTCGTC
>JAJFLK010000153.1 GCA_021772735.1 Candidatus Sumerlaeota bacterium
CCGGCCAGACCGGCATCCTGGTCTCCGGCTATGGCCTTCCTGTCGATCGAATCATTTCGGATTTTATCGCCGGCGCGGCCGAGCGGCTCGTGATGGAAAATTCGGAACGCGAGATTCTAAGCATCGAAGGCCAGGGTTCGATTTATCATCCCAAATACAGCGGAGTGACGATGGGTCTGCTGCACGGCTGCGCGCCGGACGTGCTTATCCTTTGCGATCAATCGGCCGCCACTGAGATCAGCTCGAACACGGGACGGCCCAAGCCGAGCCTCGCCGGGGCCGTCGATCTCTATACGCGCTCGTCCAACGTCATGCACCCGTGCCGTGTCGTCGCGATCGGTTGCAATACTCACGGACTGGACGACGCCCAAGCACGCCGCGCCATCGAAGAAGCCGAGGCAGAAACCGGGCTGCCCGCGACCGATGTGATTCGATTTGGTGTGGAAAAGCTTGTCGACGCCGTGCTCGCGGCGAAGAGACCGACGCGGACTCCCGGCCTACTGAGGACTAATTGATTCAGTTCGCCCCATCGGGGTTGAACAAGTCGGGCTCGGCGTCTTCCGCGTCTTGAACATTCTCAATGTCCTGGCCATTTTCAGGAGGCGTGCGACCCAAGTGTCTCCAGGCAAGGGGCGTCGCGACGCGGCCGCGCGTTGTCCGTTTCAAGAATCCGATTTGAATAAGATACGGCTCGAAGACATCCACGATCGTGTCTTCGCTCTCGCCCGTGGCGACGGCCATGGTGTTGATGCCGACCGGCCCGCCGCCGAACTTATCGATCAGGACTTCGAGCAGGAGGCGATCCATGGGGTCCAGGCCGAGCGAATCAACCTGGAGCAAATCGAGCGCGGCGCGCGCGGCTTCAGCCGTAACTCGGCCATCGCCTTTGACCTCAGCCCAATCGCGCACGCGGCGCAGAAGCCGATTGGCAATCCTCGGCGTTCCGCGCGATCGCCGGGCGATCTCGATGGCTCCGGCCTCTTCAGTCTCCAGATTCAGAATCGCTGCGGAGCGCAGCACGATTTTCACCATGTCGGCCTCGGAATAGAACCCGAGCCGCAGCGCCATGCCGAACCGTGTGCGAAGCGGCGCGGTCAGCAGTCCGCTGCGCGTCGTCGCGCCGACCAGCGTGAACGGCTTCAGCTTGAGCTTGATCGATTTCGCATGCGCGCCCTCGCCGATCATGATGTCGAACTTAAAATCCTCGACGGCTGGATAAAGGCACTCCTCGATAACCCGATTGAGACGGTGGATCTCGTCAATGAACAACACATCGCCGGTCTGCAAGTCGGTCAGGAGCGACGCCAGATCGTCCTTGCGCTCGATAACCGGTCCCGAGGTCGCCGTCATCTGCCCGCCCATCTCTGCGGCGATGATGTAAGCCAGTGTCGTTTTGCCGAGGCCGGGCGGTCCGAATAGGAGGATGTGATCCAGGGCCTCGCCCCGCTTGCGCGCGGCCGCGATTGCCAGCTCAAGCTGCGCAAGAAGCTCGGCCTGACCGATGAATTCGCCGAGGGTCGAAGGCCGAAGCGTCTGCTCGACCTTGCCGCCGTCTTCTTCGCGAGGCAGGGGTGAAACTATGCCGGGCATCTTGAGTCCTCAAGGCAGTGTCGGGGCGCGCGATATCGCCAACGTGAGGGAGGTCGGGAAGATTCGGCAAGGCGAAGGTTCGGTGAAAGTCCCCGTCCGTGACCGGACTTTACTCGGGGAGATCGCACACAGTCACCCATTTTCCTGCGTGGTATTCTTCCGCTGATGATCGCTCGTCGAGCATCAAGCGCGCTTGGGCTTCTCGCCGCCCAGACGACTTATCGCCCACGTCGCGGCGAAGCCCATCGCAATGCACGCGACGACCAGCGCGATATTGCCGGGCGTTGCCGGCGCGGCGGCCTCGAAGGGATCCTTATGGCCGGGCTCCTTGAAAGGATACAGGAAGAAAATGGAACCGAGCAGCAGGCCGAGCAGGCTGCCGAGCGTCGGCTGGTGAAAGCGATGGAGCAAAGCCCGCAGCACATTGGCCAGGCCGGCGATCCCGACCAGCACGCCAAGCCCAACCGGCAGAATCACGCCAAGTGCCGGGTCCATCATCGCCGAAATATCGAACGCCTTGAGCGCGGATTTGAATTCGCTGATGCCCTCCGTGATCGGAGAATACAATCCGAGCGCGAGCAACAAGTAAGAGCCGCTGATGCCGGGCAGGACCATCGCGGCCGATCCGATCAGGCCGCCCATGAAAAGAAACCCATAGTTCGCCGGGATGTCGAGCTTCTGCAGGCCGAACGATATGAAGACCATGAAGACGAGCCCAAACACGGCGCTCACGATTCCCGCCGGACTCACCGGCGACATCTCCTTCCACACGACCGGCACGCCGCCGAGCGTCAGACCAATAAACAACGCGAACATCACATGCTGATGATGCGCGAGCCCCCAATTGATCGGCCCAACCGTCGCGAAGATGGCGAGCACGGCGGCGACGCCAAGGACGCCCAGAAACATGACCGAATTGCGCCGCGGGCCGAGGCGCGTAACTTCGGCCACGGACTCGACGAACATTTCATACAGCCCAAGCGCCAGGATCATCGTCCCGCCCGAGACTCCGGGGATGATGTTCGCAATCCCCATCATCGCGCCGCCTGCGGCCGTGCGCGCCAGGCCCGAAGCCCTGCTCAGGTCCGGGCCGAATATGGCCTCGCTGTCCGCGCCTGCGCCGTTTGCGACCGATACAAAATCGACCGGCTTGGCGGATTCTTCGGCAATGGATTCGTTCTTAGGCATTTGTGTGACTCGTCGGTGTCAAGGTTGCGAAAGTTTCATCGTCGCCGAGGCCTGGACTTCAGATGAAGCGCGCATGCCTGGGCAAGCCGCGAATCTTACACGGCGCGGCGGGTCATGCGCAAACCCGAGATTTGAATCGCATACGAGTCGATGTGTTCGCAGCAGATATAATCGCGGTTGAAAACGAGTTTGGTCAATCGTGCGCCAGAAAGCTCTCATTGGTGAATTCTGAATCGCAATACAAGCACTTGAAAGCGTTTACCTTATTCTTGCGTTTGCAGCCGGGGCAGACCTTGATCCCGCGCTCGCGGCCCATGCGGCCGTCGCGCTTGCCGTCGAGTTCATCGACGTAAGTCATCCACTGCCGGAATTCATCGCGTGTGACGACTTTCTTCTCGAGCAGAAGCCGCAGGAGCGTCTGGAGAAGGAGGTTCTGCTCCTCGACCCGGCCGTTCAGTTCGTCGAATACGGATCGCCAATTATCCGAGCCGCTCCCCGAACCTCGGCCCCCGCCACCGCCCTGCGGCTTTTGATTGCCTAATGAATAATACATGGTTCCGCCTCTCTCCGGTCGGACTGACCCGAGGCGGCCGCGACGGACGCGCCCCGCGCAAAGGATCTCGATCTTGAATTTAACCTGCACGGCCCCTGCTCGCAAAGGATCGAATCTCATCGAACGGCCGCCCCGGCTCCTCCGCGGCGCGAGAGCTCCCGATGGCGAAGGCAGGCGGGCTTGAGCTCGCAGGGCTCGCACAGTTCGATACGCGCTCGTGCGGGGCAGCGCTTGAGAATGCCCAGACGGCACAGACTGAAATCGAAGCGAACCGGGTCGTCGGGATCGATCCGCTTGAAGAAGGCCGTGATCTCGCGCCGTGTCCGGGCGTCGGCCGACTTGCGCCGAGTCGCTCCGAGGTAACGTCCGAGCCGCCCGATGTGCGTATCGACGGGGAACTGGAGATCGCGCGGATGCTCCACTGTCCAGAGGCCCAGATCGATTCCATCATCTGGACGGACGACCCAACGCAGGAAAAGGTTCATCCGCTTGGCCGCGCTGGAGCCCGCCACCCGAGGCCACAAATAGAGAAAAGGGAGGCGAACGGGCGAGCCGACACGTTTGGCATAGGGTTCAAGATCGAGCGAAAGAGCGGCGTCGATAAATCTTCCGGCGCGGTCGGCGATGTCGCCGGCGTGCGCGCCATCGCAAGCGTCCTCCTGGGCAGCGCACCAAAACGCTTCGATCGATCCCCAACCGCGAATCATCTGCCCGAGCAGATGGCAGGTTGCGACCAGATCGACGGAATCATTAAAGCGATGCTTGAATCCGGTCAGAGCCCGTTCGGAGCGGCCCGGCTCGAATCCGCGAACGAACTCTGCGGGGCTCCGGTCCATCCGAGCGAACAGGTCGCCCAGCGAGCGATTGATCTGCTTGACGTTGCCATAGGCCAGTATCGAAGCCAGAAAGGCCGCGACCTCGCGGTCATCCCGAGCTGCGAACATCCGAGGCCAGCGCAACGGATCCTCGCCGATCCATTCGGGCGAATGATATCGCGCGAACCCAGCCTCGACCAAAGGCGCGACTCGCTCGGCACGGCCTGGGCGGCGTCCTGGCTCGCGCTCCCCCGACCTGCTCGGCTCTCGCCCGTTCTGCTTACGGTCCGTCGATTTCATCTGCCGAGCGTAACAGGGAAGGAATGAGCGAACCACGAAGAATGCGGAGCGCACGAAGGGCGCCGAGCCTGTAAATCAGATGGCGTCGGGTCCGTTGTGCTCGTTGT
>JAJFLK010000154.1 GCA_021772735.1 Candidatus Sumerlaeota bacterium
GCGCTACAAGCTCGCGAGCTCAACGTCGAGGCGTGCCAGTGCTACGAGGAGCTCGTCCGGCTCAATCCGCAATACGCCGAAGGGCTGTCGAATTACGGCGCGATCCTGAACAAGCTGGGCCGGCATGAAGAGGCGATTCCGATCCTCCAGCGCGCGATCACATCGCGGCCCGATGCGCCGCTCGCGCACGCCAACCTCGCTGCGAGCCTGAATAAACTATGCCGCCTCAGCGAAGCGGCCGAAGCGGCACGTCGCGCGCTCGAATTGGACGATGCAAGCGAGCATGCGCGCATGCAGCTCGCCTATGCGCTGCACTATCAGGGCGACCTGAACGGGGCGATCGATTGCTACCGCGAGATCGTGCGCCGCAATCCCGAAGGCGCGGACGCCGCGTCCAACCTGCTCTACGTGCTGTCTTATAGTTGCGATCTGACACCGGCCGATGTCGCCCGCGAGCACACCGAATATGGAAGAAGCCTGGCGGCGCGTGTCAGGACCCACGATCCGAAATCAAGCGATCGGGCCGGCGAGCTCGCCAGCGGTGACGGCCCAGAAAAAGCCGGCGCAGACACAAAGCGCCTTCGCATCGGATACGTCTCGCCCGACTTCCGGAGCCATTCGGTCGCGCTTTTCCTCGAGCCCATTCTCGAGTCCCACGATCGGAAGCGTTTCGAGATTTATTGCTATTCGAACGTCGCGCGACCCGATGAGGTCACGACTCGCTTCAGGAACATGGGTTTCAAATGGCGTGAGATCCGGGCGATGTCGGATCGAGATGTTGCCGATCGGGTCAGGCGCGATCGGATCGACATCCTTGTCGATCTGGCCGGGCATACCTCGGGCAACCGACTGGCCGTCTTCGCGATGCGCCCGGCGCCGGTGCAGGTCTCTTATCTTGGTTATCCGAACACGACGGGCCTGGCCGAGATCGATTATTACGTCACCGATGGGTCCGTCGATCCGCCGGGCGAGCACGACGAACATTTCTCCGAACGCCTCTGGCGCCTGGACGGCTGCAAGCTGTGCTATCGGCCGCGCACGGACCTGCCCGAAGTCGGCCCGTTGCCCGCCCGCGGAAGGGGTTTCGTGACGTTCAGCTCGTTCAATAATCTTGTCAAATACACACCGCGCGTTCTGGCGCTCTGGGCACGGGTGCTCAAGGCCGTGCCCGGCTCGCGGCTTGTCTTGAAAGCCATGTGGTTTCGCGATCCGGCAGCGCGGCACAATTTCGCGACACGCCTGGCGGCCGAGGGTATCGGCGAGGAACGCCTCAGCCTGATCGATTATGACGCGAGCATGGACGACATCGACATCGCCCTGGACCCCTTCCCGTTCAACGGCGCGACGACGACGTGCCATGCGTTCTGGATGGGCCTACCCCTGGTGGCATTGCGAGGCGACGCGCATTGCAGTTGCGTCAGCGCGAGCCTGCTGCATGCGATGGGTCTCGATGACCTCGTCGCGGCGGACGAAGATGAATACGTCGCCATCGCTGCGCGCCTGGCGGGCGACCCCGAGCGCCTCGCCGAACTACGAGCCACATTGCGCGACCGACTCCTCGCCTCACCGATCTGCGACGAGGCAAAATTCACGCGCGGACTTGAGGCGGCCTATTGCGCGATGTGGAAGAATCCCCGAAAGTTGGAGCCGTGATCACAATATGCGAGATCGGTATAGAGTTGTCGCAATGGATCCCCCGTCTAATACGCCAATACCGGCGATCTTTGCTTCTGGGCCAGAGTCGTGATATCGCCAGCGCCGAACGCCGCTTCGGAGTCTGGAAGTTTTAGCTTCAAACCGAAAGTGATGTCCAGATCCCGGCTGTTTTCCTCACGGTCGTCGACGTCTTTCTTCTCGTTCTGCTCGCTCCGAATCCGGACGATCGCCACGGCGTCATGCAGGTCGCGCTGGAGAATCCATTCGATATCGCGCAGACCATCGACGCGGTCGTCCCATTTCAATCGAAATTCCGTATCCCATTTCGGCCCGAGCTCGCGGCCGTAAATCCACGTCACCCGCGTGCGAGTTTCTTCGTCTGAGAAAAAGGTGCGCTTGCGGTCCTTGCTGAAATCCTCGACGGTGCGGCCCGAGGTCGAGCGGCGAGACAAATTCACACTCGTATGCCAGCGGCCGTGGATCGGGCTGTATTCGGCGCGGGCCCGCAGGAAATCCGAGGTCTGGTCGCCTTCTCCGGGATCCGAGGGGTGCAGAAGCTGGCGCGTGGTCTGGCCGATGCTGGTGGTTGCTCTGAACGTTCCACTTCGGTTCGAAAAGTTCCCGCCGACATTCCAGAAACCAATATTCTCGCTCGGGAAGATGTCGCCGCCACTCTTCAAATTGGCTCCCGCGTTTGCGAAGACGACCAGCGAGGGGTGCAACAGGGCGTAAGTCAGATTGCCATTGATCAGATGCTCGCGGAGCCGGAAGTCGAACAGATCCTCGCGCGACGTCAGGTCGCCGACCTCGGCATAGAAATCACCGACGAAATCGTCGGTCGTCTCGCGGAATCGCCATTCGACAAATCCCGTCAGCGCATCCGAAAAGCGGGCATTGAGACGCAGGGCTGCATCAACGTAAGCAAAGAACGGCTCGATGTCGTCCAGGTTGAACGTATCGGAGCCGACGAGGAAATCTCCGTCCTTATTGAGCACGACGAGTCCGTCATTCGCCGGGGTCAGATCTTTGGGCTCGGCGCCAAGATCGTCATCCTGCCGATCGGCCAGGCCAACGCCGACGCCGATTCGCGCAAGCAGGATGTATCGCTCCGTCAGCTTGTGCTGCCAGAGGAGCTGATTGTAGATGTCGACGCCACGGACAAACGCATCGTCACCATCGTCGACCGTGTTCAGGCCCTTGTCCAGATTGTTGAACGCGCGGGTCTCGTGCATGAAATAAAATGGAGAACCGCCGATGGGCAGGTGACGCGTTGCCACGGTGACTTCGGGCAGCCGCTCGGTGACGCGGCCCCAGCGATCGTTCGCGATGGAATTCGAATCCGAATCCCTGAGCTTCTCGCCGGGGTCGAAATCAAAGTCCCTGTTGTTATCCGAGGGATCGGAGAAATCATTGTAGCGGTCGATCCCGACGCGGTCCTTGGCCTCGACGAGGATGCGCGCGACCCAGGCCTCACGGACATAAGTAATCGCTGCCCTGCCCCGCCGCACGGGCTGACGGTATCGCCGTGAATCGCTATCGCCTTTGAATCGATCCAGGATGTCGTCGAAAATCTCAGGGTCGCTGAAGGCGTCCACGTTGATTACGGCCGTCGTGTGCTCTGTTATTTCGGAGCGGTGGCGCCAGAGAATCTGCCAGCGTTGCGCCTCGTCGTGGATGTCGGGATCGCTGCTGAACTTGTTCTCGCCGACTTCGCGGTCCGAGTCGTTGATCGCATAGGATTCGAATTCGCCCTCGTGCCGGCCGAACTCAAACTTGTATTTATAATTGAATCCGCCGCCGAGGCCGCGCTGGGCCATCAGATCGAGGAACGCCTGCGCCTGACCGTGGGAGCGGGTGATGTATTCGTCGTCGTCGTCGAGTGAGGGTTCTTTGCTCTGGTGCTGGTATTGATATCCGATTCGCATGCGCGCGCCGGTCTCGCCGCCCGAGCCGAGCTGAACGAACCACGGGCTGCCGCCGGTCATCGAACGCGTGAAGAACGGTAAATACAGCGTCGGGACATCGTTGATATAGAACGTCGCGCCGCGAAAAAAGATCCGGTCGCCGGTGAACAGGATGATTTCGCGTGCGCGGATGCGGTAATGCGGAACCTTGAAATTGCAGCTCGTAATCGAGGTGTTGCGGAAGAGCGACTCGGCCTCGGAGACCTGGCGAAAAGGCGGAACGCCAGCGGCTTCATCCTCGGGCGATGGCTCGGACTGAAAAAACATGGGCTGGTATTCGCCATCGACGTTGAACGCGACACCCTCGCTCTCGGCGAAGTTGTATCGCATCGAATCGGCGTTGATCTCGTTGCGCGTCTCGGTATCCCGGAAGCGCAGGATGACGTTGCCCTCGGCTTGAACCTCCTGCAGGCGGTTGTCGATGATAACGCGGTCGGCTTCGAGGAACATCTTGCCGAATTCGATCTGCGTGCGGCCGGGACCGTAAAGCACCTGCTCTTCGTCGTCGTAATCGAGGAAGCCCTCGAGGGCTCGCAGGCGAAGCTCGGGGCGGGTTTCCTCGGCTGCGGTCAGGCTGGAGCGCAGGACCCGGAAGCGCTCGGCTTCAGCCGGATCGTAAGAAGTCGCGGGATCGATCGCCGGAGCACGCCGAGGCCCTGCGGCAGGAGAAAGCAGGGATGCCTCGGCCGGATCGAGCGAGACCGGGATCTGCCCGTGCCCGGGATGGGCCAGCGCGTAAACCAGCAGGAAGATTGATGGGCTCGAAAAGCGGCGAACGTTGCTCAGCAGCAAACTACGGTGACGAAACATGAACGCACCCTATCGAAGAATCACGCGCCACCATAGGACGGCGCCAATGGCAGCAAACAGAAGATTGGGGAAAAAGATCATAAACGGCCCGAATGCATTGCCGGCCTCGACCAGGGTGAACCCCGATCGCATCAGCCAGTGATAGACCAGTATCAGGGCAAAGGCAAGCACGACACCGATTGATTTTCCTGTCGGGCGGACCCAGACGGCGATTGGGATGCCGATGATCGCCATCACGAGGCAGGCAAGGGACTGTGAGAATCGCTCCAGAATGGTCGCAAAAGCGCGGTTGCGATACTTCTCCTTCTCATCCGTATCCCTGGCCTGCTCGGCCAGATCGGGGACGGTCTGTGCCCGGCGATTGCGTTTGAGATCGGCCCCGCCGATCTCCTCGCGCTTGGAGAACTTGCCGAACTGAAGCATCGCGTAATCTCGTATCGGCGGCCCGGCGGCTGTCACGGCCCCGGCTCCCTCTGAGACCACAGCCTCGGGATCCGGGGGGGCTTGCTCGGCAGGTGAATCGATGATGTGGATTGCCCCCTCATAGAGGTTCAGCTCGACCAGACTGCGCTCGATATCGATGCCGAAAGCAGCCTGACTCGCGAAGATCATGATCGGGCTATCATTCTTCTCTTGCAGCTTGAGTTCGTATTCAAACCGCTCGACCTCGGCATCGGTCGCCTCGCCTTCGAGCCGTTTGTTTTCCATCTCGCGCATCTGTTCGCGGTGTTCGGCTTTGCGCTCTTTTTCGTCTTCCTCGCTCTCGAACGACCGGCGATCGACCATGATGGTGACCCCCTCCATCCGCTCCGATTCGACGCCGCGCGATTCGAAGGTAAAGTTCATCCCGCTACGGCCGCTGAAGAGTTCGTCATATATGCGGCCCGGCTCCAGATTCGAGAACTCGGAGACCAGCAGCTTGCTGACCCGGACGACGGAGCCACGCACGAGCAGCGGCTCAGGTGCATATGCCATAAACGCCGTCGAGGCGCTCAAGAGCGCGGCCATCAAGAGGACCGGCGCGAGCACTCGGACCAATCCGACCCCGCCCGCCTCCATGGCCCGCACCTCGAGATCGAGCGTCATCCGGCCCACGCCGATGATGATCCCCATAAGCAGCGCCATCGGCATGATGAACATGATCAGCGTGGGAAGGACGGTGAAAAACAGCACGATGACGTCGGCGCGGTCCAGATCGTCGCGCAGCATCAGACGCATCAGCATCAGGATCAGATGCTCGTCTCGGTTGCCGGGCACCTTGACCGTCGTGAAGATAACCATGCAGAGCGTAAACAGCGCCAGGAACGTCGGCCAGGCAACTTCACGCAGGATGTATTTCGAGAGGGTGATCGGCAAAGTCAATGACTCCAACAATATGTCACGGCGGATTAAGCCATCGCCGGGGCCGGAAGTCAATTGGCTCGCGCCGGTGGGGCCACGGGGGAAGCCTGGAGGACGCTCGGCGAAATACTGCCCGAACTTCTCCGGATTAATGTCGTGAGCCAAACGGCCGAAAAGGAGACGTAGGGGGAGAAGCCGAACCGGCAATACGATAAAGGCAGACAGAGATCATGAGCACAAGTCCCCCGCCCAACACCCCGGATTACAATTCTGAATCGGTCGGACCCACATCATCGGCCACGCCCGCGCCATCGGCCGGACCCACGCCATCGGCCGCTCCGACGCCAGGTGGCCCGGTCGTGCTGGACCGGGATTTCGCCATCGAGCAGGCCTGCGGCGATCTTGAATTCTTAAACGAACTGCTCGAACTCTTTGTTGCCGACGCGTCGAGCCAAATGGAATCGATGCAAGGCGCCCTCAGCGAGGGCGATAACGACGTAGCAGAACGTAACGCCCACTCGAACAAAGTCTCGGCGGCCAATATCGGTGCGCTGGCCGTCCAGGAAGTTGCCAAAACCCTCGAAGCGATGATCCGCGAAGGCGAACTCGACCGAGTCGGGCCACAGATCGCAACCGTTCAGACCGAACTGGACCGATTCAAAGAGCATGTCGAGGGCGATGGATAGATCGCCATCCTCCAAGATTCGCCTGAATCCCCCGACTCCATGTCTGGATTCTCATTAGGGCTTATAGAGAAAGTCTTCGCCCAAATCCGATTCGAGTTCTCTGAGATAGCTGCCGAGGTAATCTCGACAATCGGCCTCCGGCGTCGCGTTCCCTTGTGAAAACACGACGCTCAGCATCTTATTCACGTCCCTCATTGGAGTAAACGCTTTGGCCGCAGCCTCAATCCCGAGTCGGTCCACGAGCAACCGGATAACGGACTCAAGACATACAATCCGGCCTTCGACTTTCCTGCGAACACCGGAGAGAGACTCTTCATCGCAAAGAGCCCTTAGCGCCCTTTTATCGCCGGTTGTGAGAATGAAATGCTCATTCTCTGCAAGTAGCGCGATTAGTTGTGTCTCGCCATAGTCGATCTCGTCGACTCTGGTCAGCGGCTCAAACGTTGAATCCTCACTCGCCCGCGCCGGTAAGCTCGGTATATCTTCGCACCGCTTTATGACGCGATTCCGGATAGCCAGCGAGTATGTCTCACAGAAGTTGCGGCCTCTTTTCATCTGAGCTCGAACGAACGGCAGTCTTCTGGTCGTACTGCGATCAAATCCGAGCCCTTCGATTACTTGATCCAACATGCCCGCACCGGCGAGCAGTGCGAAAACATCCGTATCGATCAAGAGGAGCCTTGCACTCTGATCCACGCCGACTCGTCTCTCTATTTGTGTTCCAAAAGGCTAAATAGAAAACGCGCCGAGGACTCGGGAAGATCGGCCGTTTCGAGATATGTGAAAAGCGAATCGTGGAGAATCTTGTGTGCGCCTCTATTGCGCACTAAAAACTTCAGAGCATTTTGTGCAACAGGCCAGCGTTTGGTCGTGCGGGCATAAATGAGCGCAACGGTGCCGGGGTCGATCGCATTCGAATCGCCATATATCTTCGCGGCCTTCGCGACCTTCAATCCACTGGGATTTCCATCCATCGACAATTCAGGTGTGGGCTGCCCTGTCAGCACCTCCATCGCGTACGTATCGGCTGCGCGTTCGCTCTTGTCTTCATCAACATCGTCGATCTGCGAGTCAACCAGAGGCTGCCCGCCCTGACTAACGTGCTCCAGCATGATGTGGCCCATTTCATGAGCCAAGTGAAAGGCCAGCCACGGAGGGCTATCACTAGCGGAGCCCAGGACAATGACCGGGGTTTCCTCAATATACATCGCGATGCCCTGAAACTTCTTGCTCTCCTTTGGGAGACGATCGGGTCGGACGTGAATAACGGCAATCCCTCGGTTCCAGCAGAACTCAACCAGAAAAGAAAGCCCTGCGACAGAATTCTTTTTGAGAATGGCCTGCCTTAGTTCGTTTGCCGAAATAGAGCCACCGAACGTGGGAATACCATTCGCGTATTTTAGGACAAGGCGAGCAAGCCGCTGCGCAATTATCAGCGCGGGCTTCAACTCGTCGCGA
>JAJFLK010000155.1 GCA_021772735.1 Candidatus Sumerlaeota bacterium
TCCCCACCCCACAAAAAGCAGAACCATGAATATGTGGAGGAGGTCGATCAGGAGGTCGACCGATGCGCCCTGCACTGAATAATCCGGCGGAAACCACATGCCGTAGACTGTTTTGTCGATTTCACCCATCAAAGGCCTACCTTTAATTCGTTAAAACGCGACGCCGGCACGAATCGGAGCGGAGACCGCAATGGCCCGACCGCCCCGCTGCGCCTGTCACGGTCGAAAACCCATTGCTTTGAGAAGATCGATGTGGCCAAACAATATCAGAACTGACACTTCGTCCCCCGAAATATACCGACCCCAGGTAATCACGCCGATCGGCTATCACCCTGCAGGGCGGGAATCCGCCACGCGATACCTGAAAATCAGCCCTGTGCAACCCACCGGACACAGAATCAGCGGGCGCACAGAGGACGTATCGAAGACCATGTTGGCCTGAACTGCAAGCAAAAACTTTCTCGGGGTCTGTGAAGGGGCATTTCGGCCTACTGGCCGGAATCGTGCAAGTGCCGGAATCGTGCAAATGCGGGAATCGTGCAAGGACGGTATTTCGTTTTTCTCCAACGCAGGTTATGCTCTGCGCCCCGGGATTTTGAATCCAGATATCGGTCCGCGCCGGGATCCCTCCCCACCCTGTCTGCAAGGAGTCCGCATGAGCAAGCTTGTCCTCGTCCGTCACGGCCAGGCCTCTTTTTTTTCCGACGATTACGATCGCCTCTCCGAGATCGGCCACCGCCAGTCCCGAGCGCTCGGCGATTATTGGGCAACGAACGGCGATGCGTTCGACGAGGTTTATCACGGGAGCCTGACGCGCCAGATCGAGACGGCCACCCGATGCGGCGAGGCGTTTGCCGATGTGGGCCTGGCCTGGCCCGAGGCCGGGACTCTGCCGGGATTGAACGAATATGATTCGGAGGGAATGATGAACAACCTCCTACCCATCCTGGCGCAAGGCGAGCCTGCGATCGCGAACCTCAAGGCGGCCTTCGAGGCCTCGACCGATCGGGCCGACCGATATCGCAGTTTCCACCGCCTGCTTGAGGCCGTCGCAGCCCGTTGGGTCCAGGGTGACGTGACGACAGGCGATATCGAGCCCTTTGCCGATTTCGATGCACGCGTTCGCGATGCGCTCAAACAGATCATCTCGGGACCCGGCAGCGGGCGATGCATTGCCGTCTTCACGTCGGGCGGGCCGATCGGCCTCTGCGTTCAATCAGTTCTGCGTGCTCCACCGATCACGGCGCTCGAGTTGAACTGGCGAGTCCAAAACGCGTCGCTTACCCAGTTCACTTTCTCCTCGGGACGGGTCTCGCTTGACTTCTTTAATAGCATTGCTCACCTGACCGATCGCTCTCTTCGGACGTATCGATAGCGGGATCGTCAGGCGGACATTCACCATACCCACCGGCTGCGATGTGGACCCGACCTCTCCCGACGTGGCCACCGAAAGAATCCTCTGGCCAGCCGACGATCAACCGTTCATACTTTCCGCGACGTACCAGATTCGAAAATCGAGGGAGAACACGGTCATGAACCGATCGACGCCATTGATTCGCTATTTTGCGCGCTTCGCATTACTCGGGGCCGCATGCCTGATGTGGCTGCCCGCCGCCGGCTGCGGAGAGAAAACTACCGGGGATCACGTTGACGATGCCCAGGAGAACGCCTCTGAGTCCCTCGACGAGGCCGCCAAGACTCTCGGAGACTAGGGCAAGTAGGCGGATCGGGCCGCTGCGATAGTTTTCCGCTGCCCGGTCAAAACGCTTCTCGCAATTTTTCCAGGAAAGCCCGAGGCCGATATGGCTTCTCGATGAACGTAGTGTCGTGGCCTGTGGCGATTTTTTGGATCCACTCATCCTCAAGATAACCTCTTGAGACGATGACCCTCGTATCTTTCTGCATTCGCGTGATTTCACGTATCACCTCTTCGCCATTCATCTCCGGCATGGTTCTGTCCACCACGACGGCAACAATGTCGGCCACGTTCTCTTTGAACATCGCGATGCCCTCGCGGCCATCATGGGCAGTGATCGGCGCGAATCCAACCGAGCTGACCAGCGTGCTGACGAGATCGCGGATGGCCGGTTCGTCGTCGATGATGAGAATCGTTCCCTCGCCGGTCCGGCCGCCCACCCCTCCGATCGAGTTTCCGTTATTTTGAATCCCCTCGACCTGAGCTGAGCGCTCGGAGACCGGGAAGATAACGCGGAAAATCGATCCGCGGCCAAGCTGACTATCGATGAAAATCGTTCCGTGATGCCCGCGCACGATGCCCATCGCGGCGGCCAGGCCCAGGCCGCGCCCCTTGGAATATTACCAGCCACCGCCACCACCACCGCCTCCGCCGCCACCCGAAGAACCTCCACCACCGCCGCCGCCGCTGAATCCCGAACTCGAACCCGGGGCGGTCGAAGCTGAAGAGATGGCGCCGGACAATGCACCGCCGACGCCCGAAGCCAGAGCGCCGAAACCGTGATGATGCAATTGATGATCGTGGTACCAAGTGGGATAGTGCTCGCCCGATAACTCCGTGACGTCGCCGAGCTGCCTTTCAAGCTGGCCGGACCAGTCATCCTCGACCCCGAGCGCGATCGCGTAGGGGAGATATTCATTGAAGACCTTGGCAGCCGCCTTGTCGTCCATCGCCGCGAACGAAGATCGGCCCTCGCCTTTCAGATACCGCACAAAGCCTTCGATCTCGTCCATGACCTGACGACCCATGACCGTCGGAGCCTTCATGAGGTGGTAAAAGACGGCGTTCAGCACGGCCATCACGACAATCGCGATCATCACCTGAGTCGGGAGCATCCGCACAAGGATGCCAAACACGACGACCTCGCCGATGAAGAACGGGAGCGAAAAGAGCGAGATGAAAAGCGCCGAGCGAACTTTTCCCCCGCCGCTGCGCACCGCTTGCCATGCCGTCCAGACCATCGCGCCCAGCCCCACGACGGCAACGGTCCAGAAACTAAGCCAAAAGCACAAGAACAAGGCCGGGGCCTTCGGCGAGACCGGTGACACGGCGACGGCAAGACCGCCGAACGCCAGAGAGATCAGCAGACCGATCGCGAAAGGCTTGGTATTGAGCTTGAAATAAGCGTCGCCGAAATTTTTCTTCAGGTGCTTTTCGAGAGCTTCCTTGGATTTGACGAATCGCTTGTGATTCTTTTCGTCGACCTTGATTTCATCCTTCTTCTTCTTGAACAAATGACCGGCAATAGATTTCTCGACCCGGTCCAGGCCTTCGGTGTCTTTAGTCTCACGCCTGAGAACGTACGCGTCATCTTCGTGCTCAATCCCGAGGTAGCCTTTGACGGCCATACTGATCAGCGTCGCGACGAATCCGCAGTTATCGAATCCCATCCGCCGAATATAACGGGCGGCGGCGGGGGAAAGCTTCTTCGCCTCGCCGGGCCGGATCGCCGGGGGTTCTTCGGTCACGCGGATCGCCCCGGTCGGAGGATCGATCCCGTATCGCATCCACGCGAGCATGAAATAGATCGCAACCAGCCCCAGACCGAACGCCGCCACGACCACATGCAGATTCGTCTCCGCAATGCGTGCAATCGACTCGCTGCGGGTCGGGCCGGCGACAATGCCTTTGGGGAAACCCACGACAATGGTCAGGCCGTGCATTTTGCCTAGCGGGCGCGTTGTCTCGAACTCGGCGGTGCTCCGTGCGTTCGCTGTCGCGGTGAGATGCTTCTCCTTTGAACCCTTCGGTCCGGTATATCCCTCGACGACAATCGCGCTCGGATCGATCCGGCCCGGCAGGTGCACGGTCGCCGCGGCGCGGTCGATCTCGAAACCCCAGCCGTTGCCGGTGACGTTCCAGTAGAGTTCGTCGTGGTCATCGAAAAAACCGAGTTGCCAGGTGGTCTTGTATGTCAGCTCATAGGTGTATTCGCCGGGCTCAAGCAATACATCCTTGAGTCCCGCCTTGACCCGGACTCCGTTGTTTCGCACTTCGGTGTGGTAGGGCTCATTGGCCCCATCGCGCTGGACCGAATGGACCTCGAAACCGACTCGAATTCGTTTGCCGTTTGCGTCTTTGTAATCGGTCGGGAAATCGCGATAAATCCCGCGCTTGATCTTTTCGCCCTCGGCGCGCACACGAATCGTCTCGCGCACGGTCATCGACGCATCTTCATGAATCGTGATGTCGCTGTGGTAATCGAGGATGCGCTCTTCGGCTGGGGCGGCCGAACCCTGGAAGATCACAACCGACACAAGCAGTGCCGCGAGCACTCGTATCGAAATGATCAGATATGTTTTCATATAGACTGATGGTATCAGATTACGCCGCTAAATGCTACCTCGGCATGCCGAGGACACGCTCAGCGATGATGTTGCGTTGGATCTCGCTGGTGCCGCGCGCGATCGAAAGCGAGCGACCCGAGGCCTCGACCATCGGCCAATCCGTATCGGCTTTGGGGAAACTCTCGTCCAGCCAGAGCTGCGCGCGCGGGCCCTGGATATCGACGGCGATCGCCGCGAGCCGTTGCATCGATTCCGAAGCGAACAACTTGATCAGCGCGGATTCGGGCCCCGGAGTCTCGCCGCGCAGCATCTTGGTCGCCACACGATAGCCGGTCAGGATCACCGCGTCGGCTTCCATCGCCGCGCGGGCCATGCGGCGTCGAACCTCGGTGTCACGGATCGGGGCGCCGGCGGAGGCATTGTCGGTCGCATTGTCGGACGCGTCGCCGTGCGCCTCGCCGGACACAGGATTACAAAACTGGCGCTCATATTCGCGCAACCGCGTCCACATCCGGCGCAGCGGATAATTCGTGTATGAACTGATGCGCTCGTGCACGAGCAGGCGCTTGGCATACGTCCATCCGTCGTTCATCTCGCCGAGCATGTTGGCGCGCGGGACGCGGACGTCGTTGATAAACACCTCGCAGAAATCGAGCTCGCCGGTCATCTGCCGGATGGGCCGGACGTCAACCCCAGGCGACTTCATATCCATGAACAACACGCTGATGCCGACCTGACGCCGCTCCGCGCCCGCATCGGTCCGCGCGAGCAGGAACATCCAATCGGCCTCGGTCGCCATCGACGTCCAAATCTTCTGCCCGTTCAGGATGAAGTCATCGCCATCGACCAAGGCCGAAAGCGCGAGTGCGGCAAGATCGCTGCCGGCGTTCGGCTCGCTGTATCCCTGGCACCAGACCTCGGAGCCGTCGATGATCGTCGGCAAGAACCGCTCCTTTTGCGCCTCGGTGCCGTATTCGATAATCAGCGGCCCGGCCATCACGACCCCGATATCGATCGGCGGCGTCCCGGCGCGCGAGATTTCCTCAGTGAAAATCACCTGCTGTGTCGGCGTGAATCCTGCGCCGCCGAATTCGCTCGGCCAGCTCGAGCACATCCACCCGCGCTCGCGCAACGCGCCGAAGTATCGCCCGCGCACTTCACGGCTGGCGTTATTGCGCAGACTCGGATTATTCCGGAGCTCCTCGGGCAGGTTCGCCTCGACCCACT
>JAJFLK010000156.1 GCA_021772735.1 Candidatus Sumerlaeota bacterium
GGTGGTCGTGCAGTTTGAGAATCAGATTGCAACCCGAAGCCGTAATGGCCTTGATTCCCTCGGCTCCGAGCAGATCGAAACTGTTGTGCTTGGCGCCGGTCGGGCACCACAGCGCCGTCGGCACGGAGGGATCAAACCCAAGCCCAGCCAGAACCTCATCGCGTGAGTATTCGCCGTTGGCGAGGCGGTCCAGCTTCGGCATTCCCATCAGCTCGATTCTCGAATCGTTCTCGGCCAGAATGCCCCGCTCGATGTATTGCTCCATCATGTATCGGCCGGGGAAAAACAACTTGTCGAACTTCCGATAATTCGAGTTCACTGCGAAATTCCTGAAAGAAACGCCATGGAATATCTGGACTGTCAGCCGGCTGTTTCGTGGCCGCATCAGTGATGACTGATTCGACGTCACGCATACATCATAGGGAAATCGGTCGCGATGGCTGGTCGGCACGAGATGTGTGGGATCAATATCGAACTCCGAATAAATGGCATCGTTTCGCCAATCTGCCTGCTTCGGCTCGCTCCAGCCCAGGATGGACCGATACTTGTAACGACCGGTGCTCACGCCCATCCACAGGCCCTCGGCCTGCCGCAGTCGTTGATAAACGGGTTCAAACATCACGAAATTTACGCGATGCTTGCCGCAAAAAATAATGGCAGGATTTTTCGGCTTAGTCGAAACCCGCATGGTCGGCCTGCGCCAGGCACGTTGTCTCAGGCTCGCAATCCCTACCCACGCAGGGAAATCCGAGACGACTTTAACTCAGGGTTTCAGGACGGGCAGCAAATCTTTTTCGCGCCGCAGACCGTAAGGCGCCGCATTGGCGGCAAGGCGAATCCGCCGCCTCGGCGCGTCAACGTTCGACCTGAATCTTCTCGACCGCTTCCATCATGACAACGCACGCCCAATCGTCTTCCTCGATCTGAAGCGCGTCCTTGAGATCGCGAACGCAATCTCCGGCCGCCGGGCCCATGTTCGCCAGAGACATCGCGACGTTACCCCTAACAATAGGATCGGAATCCTTCAGGCTATCGCGAAGCCGATCACGGTGGGTCGCCGCCTTGTTGACGACCTCGCTCAGAGCGGCCGAAACGGCCTGCCGGACACCAACATCCTGATGATCCAGCGATGCGATCAACCCGGAGACGGCGTCGTCACCGAGGCGAATCGCTTCCTCCATTAGCCGATCAAAGATATCTTCGCGCTCGGCGTCCGAAGCTCCGGCCAGTTCCGCGATGACGGTGTCGACAGGTGTTTTCAGAACGTTTACGGCCATTTGTAATTCATTGTCCCCACAGCGATAGGTTCCGGGCGTGTCCGCCGGACACAGGCCCGCTTAATGTCCCTTATCGGCACGAAGCAAAAATTCTGGAGTCCCGCCATCGATTTTGTTGGAGAAAGGAAAAGAAGCTACTCGATATTCTGGATCTGCTCGCGGATTCGCTCGATGGCGTTCTTCATCTCGAGCACGTCTTCGACGACGGTGGTATCTCGGGCCTTGGAGCCCGTCGTGTTGATCTCGCGCAGGATCTCCTGGATGAGAAAATCGAGCGCCTTGCCGACGGGTTTGCCCGCGGGGTTCCTGGCCAGGTCGTTTAGACGATCCAGATGCGCGCCGAGCCGGGCCATCTCTTCGCTCACGTCGCAGCGGTCTGCGAAGAGCGCGACCTCGACTTCCAGCCTGCCGGGTTCGAGCTTGGCCTTGATGTTTTCTTCCAATTCCGCAATGCGCAACGCCAGCCGCTCGCGAAATTTCTCAACTACCTGGGATCCCGCGGCCTCGATTCTTTGGCGGCAGGCGCGCAGAACGCCAAGATCCTCAAGGATGTGCGCCGCCAACGCGCCGCCCTCGCGGGCCCGCTCCGCTTCGAAGGCTTCGAGAGCGGCGCCGAGGGCTTCGGCCATGGCAGGCCAGACGGCCTCGGCGTCCACGCTCACGTCCTCGACCTGGGTCGCGCCGGGCAGCCGCAGCGCCATATCGATCGTGACCGGGGCGTCGAGCCCCGCCTTCGCGTTCAGCTTCTTCAGTTCATCGACATAGGCGAGGATTGCGGGTTCATTGAATTGAAGCCCCAGCGCGTCGGCAGCCCCGGGTGTGAAACTTACGCGGCAATCGATCTTGCCGCGCCCGATCCGGCCTTTGAGCAATTCGCGCGCCCTGGCTTCGAGCGCGAGCAGCATCGACGGCAGGTTAACTTTGATATCCGCAAACCGGCTATTGACCGAGCGGATCTCCACGCCGACGCTGCCGGGTTCGCCATCGGCTTCGCCTCGCCCGAAGCCCGTCATGCTGCGCAGCCCGGATTTATTGTTCGGCGTCGGGCTCATTATTCGCTTCCCCCGCCGTCGGTCGAATCCGCCGCCCCGGCTTCGGCAGGGTGGCTCTCTGCATCCAGGAAATCTTCGGTATGTTTCCAGTAATACTCCACGAAGAAGACTTTCACGATACACGCCAGCGGCACGGCAATGATCATCCCGCCGACGCCGAACTGCGCCCCAACAACCAACGAGACCATGACGGCCAGGGGATGCAGCGCCGCGCTCTTGCCCACGATGTAGGGCTGAAATATGAACCCATCGACCATCTGGATGATCGCGAAAGCACCTACGACCATCCCGCTCAACGTCAGCCGCACACCCCACATCGGCATCTCAGTCGTCTCGGTCCAGCCAGGCAGATCCTGCGCGAAGAGCGCCCAAAGGATCGCCGGCGCCGCGCCGACGGTCGGCCCCAGATACGGGATGAAATTGACCGCGCCGGCCGTAAAGCCGATCAAAATGGCATACTTTTGCAGGCCGATCATAAACAGGAACGCCGAAGCAAGAAATCCGACGCCGGAGCAGGCGATCAACTGCCCGCGCAGGAACCCGCCGACGGACCGGTCGGCTTCGATCAGCGTGTCCCAAAGCCGGCGCTGATCGCCCGGCAGGATGTGACGGGCGATGACGGGGATCTTTGACATTTCAAGCAGATAATAAAACGCGGCGATCAGCGCGAGCATGAGCATCGCCGCCACTCCCCCGACCCAACCGAAGATCGAACCGAGAATGCCGAGAGTCGTCTTGAGGGCCTCAAGGCCTCCCGAAGCCATCGGTTTCAAGATGTCGGGCTTTGATTCGAGTATGTCCTCAACGGCGGTTCGCAAGTCCTCGATGGCCGTGCGTAGATAATCAGTCAGCTCTCCCCGGCTCGCGGCGTCCCCGGGCAAGAAGCGCGAAATCTGCTCGTCCATGCTTCCGCTCGAAACCCATCCGGAGATCCCATCGACCGCCGCCTTGCCCTGGGTATAGAGAATCGGAACGAGCACTGCGAAAAAACCGAGAAAGAGCAGCAGCAAAACGGAAGCGATGACCAGTATCCCCGCTACGCGGCCCAGCTTGAGCCTGAATTGAACCACCCGGACGATCGGGTGAAAAAGATATGCCAGAACCAGGCCGACGATAAACGGCGTCAGCACGTCGAGAATGCGCCTCATGATCGGCCAGGCCTGGAGAGTCGCGAAGATCAGAACCCCGGCGACTAATATCCAAAAGACCAGCTTCATCGCGATGAAGTAGATGTCGTCTTTTTTCAGAGTATTGAACATAGAACGGGTCGTGGCTCAATCCGGGCGATAAGTTCCGAATGGATGAACGTGCGAGGCGTCCTCACCGATCGCCGGCGCCAGGGAAATCAGATCGCCTGAATTAGCTAACAGCTTACCGCCCGATTGTCGAGCCGTGAACGAATGAATCTTGCATGTTGGCCGTGCGCTGAGGGAAAATAATCGGTCTTGGCTTGCGCCCGAGCCCTGGACCACCCGGGCGCCGTATAACAACTCCGTATTGAAAAAGGCCGCGGGCGCCTCCCGGCCGAAACCTCCTCTACGACATGACTCTGCCCGACCTCTTGCGCCAACACACCCGCCGGATGAATCTTCGGGGGGCAGGGCCCATCAAACACACCGAGCGCCACACACTGTAACCCTATGTTCCTCAAGATTTTCAGACTCTTCTTCCCGAGCGAAGACGACCGCCTCAAGCGCCGGGCCATCAAGACGCTCAAGACGTTTGCCGGCCTTGTCGCCCAAGTCAATGAGCTGTTCGATTCGCTTGAGATTTTGAGCGATAAGGACATCCGCGAGCGTTCGCTCGCTCTCAAAGCGCGCCTTGAGCCGCTGCGCGATGACGAGAAGGCCCTCGATGCAGCCCTTGAAGAGATTCTTCCCGAAGCCTTCGCGCTGGTCAAGCAGGCCTGCAAGCGCCTGTGCGGCAAGAGCTGGGAAGCCGGCGGCAATATTATCGAATGGAACATGGTGCCCTACGACGTGCAGCTTGCCGGCGGCGTCGAACTATTCAGGGCCAATATCGCCGAGATGGCAACAGGCGAGGGCAAGACACTCGTCGCCGTTCTTCCGCTTTATCTGAACGCCTTAACCGGAAAAGGTGCGCATCTGGTCACGGTCAACGATTACCTGGCCCGCCGAGACCGCGAGTGGATGGGCCCGGTCTATGAATTCCTCGGCCTGACCGTCGGCACGATCCTGACCGACATGACGCCCGCCCAGCGCCGCGAATCCTATGCGTCGGACGTGACCTACGGAACGAACAACGAATTCGGCTTCGATTACCTGCGCGACAACATGGCGATGTCGGCCGAGAATCTCGTCCAGCGCCCCCACTTCTTTGCGATCGTCGATGAGGTCGATAGCGTCCTGATCGATGAAGCCCGCACCCCGCTCATCATCTCCGGACAGGTCGATCGCTCAATCGCGCAGTTCACCGAGCTGCGGCCCTACGTTGCCGAACTGGTCCGCCTGCAGAACGCGAAGGTCAATCAATACGTCGGCGATGCCGAGCGGCTCCTGGCCGAGGCCGATTCCGCAGACGAGAAGGCCGCCCGCGATCTCACTTACGAGGCGGGCATCCATTTGCTGCGCGCTCGCAAGGGTTTCCCCAAGCACAAGCGCCTGTCCAAGATCATGAACGAGGCCGAGACTCAACGCCTTGTTCAGCGCGTCGAAGATGACTTCATGCGCGATAAACGCGTGGCCGAAATCGAAGATGATCTCTACTTCGTCGTCGATGAGAAGGGCCACGGGATCGACCTGACCCAACAGGGCCGCGAGGCGATCTCGCCGAACGATCCCGAGTTGTTCCTCGTGCCCGATATCGTCGAGTCCATCGCAGAGATCGAATCCGAAGAGGGCCTCTCACCCGAGGAGATCGAGAAAAAGAAGGAGCAATCCCGCGTCGCCCATGAGCAAAAGGTCGATACGATCCACTGCATGAGCCAGCTCCTGCGCGCATTCACGCTCTACGAGAAAGATGTCGAATACGTCGTCCAGGATAACAAGGTGATCATCGTCGATGAATTCACCGGGCGCCTCATGAACGGACGTCGCTGGAGTGACGGGCTGCACCAAGCCGTTGAGGCCAAAGA
>JAJFLK010000157.1 GCA_021772735.1 Candidatus Sumerlaeota bacterium
GGCGATGACGAGCGGCTTGGGTGCCGGGCCTTCTGAGGCACCGTTCGCGGAATCCGATGTGTTCGTGCTCGTAACGCCGTTGGTCGATCCCGAGCCGTTGGCCGTCGCGCCGCGCAGCACATCGAGGCGTTTGCGGAATTCGAGAAACGTGCGGTCCTTGACCGTGCAGGTATTGAGAATGAGCAGGTCTGCTTCGTCGGGCGTGGCCGCGATCGAGTATCCGGCCCTGCGCAGAACTCCGGCCATCGCTTCGCTGTCCGAAGCGTTAAACGCGCAGCCGGCGGTTTCGATATGGACGTTGGCGGGCTTCATGGTGGTTCGAGTCAATCGGATGCGCCCGGCAGGGCTTCGTCGATCTTTTTTGCGAGGTCGAAATCCTTCTGCGTCAGCCCGCCCTCGGAATGCGTCGAGAGGCGCAGTGTCACGCGCTTGTAATTGATCGTGACGTCGGGATGGTGATCGGCTTCTTCGGCGTCAAAGGCGATCAGGACCAGGAACGAGACGGCCTCGCGAAAGTTGCGAAACGCGATGCACCGTTCGATGGTGTCTGAGTCGGCATCGCCGTCGAGCTTCCATTCTGGGAGCGAAGCCAGGGAAGTCTCGATTTCGATTTCGGTAAGGCGCGGTGTGCTCATCAGCCGATTCTCCCGGCGATCAAGAAATAGCGAGAGCCGCAACGGAGGCTCAAATCCAGGTTAACACATCCCCAGATGAAAATCGATTCGGCGTGTTGAATCAGGCCTTCGCGCAGATCTCGCGGCACTTCGCCTCGTCGCGTCCGAGTTGGGCGACCAATTTCTCCACGCCGTCGAATTTGATCTCATCGCGGACGCGCTCAATGAACTCAACCCGAATTGCCTGGCGGACGATATCGCGATCGAAATCGAAGATGTGAACCTCGATCGAAGGCCCCGCGCCGGCGAACGTCGGACGGTGGCCGATGTTCATCATGCCGCCCAATTCAGCTCCGTCTCCTGTCTCGACCGCGACGGCGTAGACGCCCTCGGAGGGGATGAGCTGGTTTTCACCCGGTTTCAGATTCGCGGTTGGATAGCCAATGGTTCGGCCGCGCCGATCACCGGTGACGACCTCGGCGGAGAAACCGTATCGCCGCCCGAGGAGCTCAACCGCCTCGGCGACATCGCCCTCGATCAGCAGATTGCGCACTCCGGTCGAACTGATCGGGCTGTGCCCCTGGATCATCGGTTCGAAGATCTCGACGTCGAATCCAAGCTCTTCGCCCGCAGACTTCAACATTTCGGTGGTGCCCTTGCCGCCCGCCCCGAAGCTGAAATTCCAACCGCAGGTGATGAATCGGACACCGCAGCGCCGGACGAGAATCTCTCGGATGAACTCCTCTGCCGGGATGTCCGCAACCTCGCTTGTGAATCGCAGCATCAGGCACGCGTCGACATCGAGCCCTTCGATGAGGCGCGCTTTTTCTTCTGGCTGTGTGATCGCCGGAGGGCAATGGACCGGCGCGAGCAGCGCGAGGGGATGACGTTCGAACGTCACGACGAGAGAGGTGACGGCGCGCATGCGGGCCTCGTCGCGCGCCCGTTTGATAATCATCTGGTGGCCGCGATGCACGGCGTCAAATACGCCGATGGTCACGCAGGCGCCGCCATCGCACGTGGCGGTGAGTTGCTCGAGACGTTTGAGAAGGATCATTATGAGTCGAGCGAGATCGTCACCGCATCGCCAACCTTAAGATTGAACTCTTCGGACGCGGAGCCGAAATTTACAGCGACCTCAAGATACCCGGCCGAGCCCCAGTAGCACATCGGATCGCCTTTCTCGCTCGAAGCATATGTGGCGACGATATGATCGAGCTGCATGTCGCCGACACGCAGCTCGAACTTGCGATCCTGCAGCTCGTCGCCGAAGGAAGAGCGCTCGATACTAAGCACCGCGTTGCCGAAGTGATCGATAAGCATGATCTGGCCTGAGATGGAGCCGTTATTTCGTTCTCCCCGATTGGGCGGAAGCTGCAACGGTTCGGTCACGCGCGGCCCCGCCATGCGCGGATCGTCGCCGAGCCACAGACGCGCGGCCGCGGGCGCGAAAACGTCACGGCCATGAAACGTCCGGCTGACATGATCGCGCTTGAACATGGGCGACTTGATCTGGAAGAGGCTGAATTCGCCATCGGCGCGTTCGAGTAGCGGCGTTGCCAGGCCGTTATCCGGCCCGACGTAACCGTAATCGCCGATCCAGCCGACGAGTGTGCCACGGTCCGAACCTACACCTGGATCGACGACGCAGCAGAAGATTGTCTGCGGCGGAAATGAATCGACCGCACAGTGCAAAAGGAACGCGGCGGATTCAATATTCTGCCGAGGAACTTTGTGAGACAGATCGAGGATTGTCGCGTTGGGCGACCGGCTCAGAATCTCGCCCTTCATTGCGGCGACGTGCCAATGCTCGGTGCCAAAATCCGTCATTAAAACGATAAGAGATTGCGGACCCATTTCAATGTACCCCCTCCCGGCCGGAGCCGGAATGAATGACCCATCCCGTCATGACTAAAAATAGGTGAAGCCGGGCTGAACTGACAATGGATATCGACCCGCCGCCGCCGCGGTCGGATCTCAGGCCCGGCAGGGCCGGGCGCCCAAAGCGGGATAGGCTCGTCCGATCGCTTGGTAGGAATCAGAGCCCTATAGATCCATCTTCAACATAGCGTAGACGTCTTTTCGATCCGCGATCAAGATTACTCGGACCGTCTTGGACTCTTCATTGACCTGATAGACGATTCGATAGTCTCCAGATCGGACCCGATAGCAGAGGGTTTTCGTGCGGAGTTTTCTTGAATCCAATGGGCGCGGATCATTCTTCAATTTTTCTATTCGATCAAGAATTTGCCGCCAATGCTTGTCCGGAATCTTCTTTACCGGATCGGCGGCTCTACTGCGGAAAGATATTTGAAAGTCGGTCTCAGGCGGATTCACGCATGCTCTTCACCTGATTGAGGGTGAGGTCTTTTTTCTGGCTTTCATTCGCATCTTCAATCTCGATGCGCCTGCACATCGAAGAGATGATCTCATCTTCGACTTGTGAGAAAAATGTCCGCATTGATTCTTGGGAGATGGGGTCGCCAGGTGAGGTTTCACCTTTCGTCTGTTCCCACACTTCCACCCAAGGCGTCGTTGTGTGCGTCATTCTCCGCAGCTCAATTGCAGGCAGCGCGCCGAGCGTCTCAATAATCATGTCTAGGTGGGCGGAAATTTCGCCGCTCAAATCATTCGGCTTTTGAATTTCGGAATCATCGATATCATGCTGCTGAAACTGCTTGAATCTGTCGTATGTCGATCTTGAAACCGGCCCGTGTTGCCATGCCATCATCGGTTCGTCAAATAAGGGCTCTCCGCAATCGGAAAGCCAAAGCCCTTGAGCAAAATACAAAAGCTTCTGAAGCTTCATCTGCGATATTTCTTCGCCAGCCTCATGTAGCGAGGCGATGATGTAGTCTGCAACTTTATTGATTTCAACCATTTGAATCCGATTTCCGCAATCGGCGCACACACATCATCCGAAAAGAGCTGAGCTGGCGTCAATGATTTCCGTGATGTCGATTTCTAGATTCACTTGAGCTCGGAGTTGTGCCCTGTCTGTGTTCTATTAGTGATCAGGCTCCGGCTCTTGGGAATACGATGGCATCCGCATCGCAGGGCGCCGCTCCTTTGCGTCCAGGACGGCCTGATTATAGGATAAGTCAGGCGGACGGCAAGGCTACGGGCTGGGCCCGAGCAAGGCCGGGCGACATCGTCACGGGACGTTATTCGATTCCGAATAAGGCGCCGAAAATGAAAGAAGAACATCCAACAGATCGCCCCATGCTTTTCTCGGACCAGGTCCGCAAAGTCTCGACCCATCGATCAAAGCGCGGGCTGTCGGTTGGATTCTTCTGCGGTGTGGCGATCTGCGCGGCGCTGCTTTTGATCGACTCGCGAATGTTGCTGATTTTCTGGTTCCTGCTATTTGTCCTTGCCGCGACGACCGTCGCAGGCGGCATGATCGGCGCATACATGGATTGGCGCGTGGATCACAGCTTCGAAGCGAACGCCGATCGTGAAGACCTCCTGGATTGAATCGAGCTTAGAGGGCCGAGCGCGCGTTTGCCTTGTGGCGCCTTGTCTGGCAGGATGCCTTTGCTCGGGCCGCGCACCGAGCAAGGGCAAGACAATCCGGGATACTGAATCCCTTCGCGGCGCTTTGGGTATTCAATGCAAAGGAAAGAGATCGGGGTCATGAGGCTGAATAGAATTTTCATACTGTTTGTGGTTGCGTGCGCTCTTGTCATTCATCAGCCGCGCGCGGCCGTGGCTGGAGCGATCGAATTCCCCGAGAAGCGGTCGGTGGGGATCGTATCGGTTCGAGATGCCGGTGACGATCTGGCGAGCGATACGTGGGTCGAGATCGGCGAGGCTCAGGGCAGGGTGGAAATCCCCGATGGGAAAGTCGTCCGGCTTGAGGTCTCACCCGAGGCTGCAGGCAATCTTGCGTTTTTATCCGTGCTGGGCCCGGACGACCTGTTCTTGCTCAACCTGCGCGAGACCGATGTCTCGGACGCGGGCCTGCAGCATGCTGTAGGGCTGACCGGCCTGGCGGGGCTGAACCTGAATTTCACCCCCGTTGGCGATGACGCGATGGGTCACATCAAGAAACTGACGGGGCTTAGGATGTTGCGCCTGGCCGAGACGGGTATCACGAATAGGGCGCTTTCGACCCTCGGGCGGATCGCCACGCTTGAAGAACTGACGCTTTCGAGAACGGATATTGATGACGAGGGTGTAGTTCGGCTCGCCCCCTTGACGAACCTGAAGGAGCTATACCTGAACGAGACGCTGATCACGGACAACGGCACGCTTGCCCTGGGGGGGATGACCGGGTTGCGGACTCTCTCGCTTTCAAAGACGAAAATCACAGACGCGTGCATCGATAGAATCGTCGCCCTCGAATCGATCGAGGACCTGCGTGTCAACGTCCGCGATCTCTCCGGCACGGCGCTTGAGCGAATCGCGGCGATGCCGAACCTGCGTAAGCTATCGATGGCGGGCTCCCGGGTGACGAATGCGAGCCTCGCGGCTTTGGCCGAGTCGACTTCGCTCGCCGAGGTCACGCTCGGGACGAACCTTATTCAAGATGAGGGCCTCGAACATCTGATCGGCATTGCGAATTTGAAATCCCTGAGCCTGCGGCGCTGCCCGATCACGGACGCAGGGCTGGAGACGCTTGCCGGGATTGCGACGCTCGAAGAGCTGACCTTGGTCGAGGTCGAGATCACCGATGATGGCCTTGAGCGCCTGGCGGGGTTGGCGAATCTGCGTTCGCTGACGATCAACACCTGGGGCGTCGGTGACGCCGGCATGGGACACATCGCGCGGATTTCGACCCTTCGTGAACTTCGGCTGCCGTCTCAGATCGGTGATGACGGCCTCGCGAGCCTGGCCGGTCTGACAGACCTGGAGTCGATCGGTCTATCTTTTTCGCGGGTGAGCGAGGCGGGGCTTGCCCATCTAAGCGCCTTCTCGAACTTGCGCCGCCTCGATCTCTATGGAGTTCAGATCGGTGATGGTTCCCTCGACAGGCTCAAGGGCCTCAGCGGGCTTGAGTTCCTGGATATCGGATACACGGAGATTACCGAAGACGGCGCGGAGGCCCTCAGGGAGGCTCTGCCCGATTGCGACGTCCAGTATTGACGCGCAAAACGCACACGCCGTTCTCCCGACGCGGCGCGGCCAGATTCTGCTGGTGCGGCCGGTCGGCCGGATATGGCGTGAATCGCTCCCCTTCGGGAGGCTTGAAATCGTTGGAATTGGTCTTGCCTCGATCCTGGGCGGTTGCTAGGGTTTCGGCAAGTGGGAGCGCTCGCTGGTTGTGTCTGCGCCCCCCCCCTTGAGTCACGTCGAATAATTTGTGTCTATCCAAATCAGGCTGGACGTCGAGTATCTTCAGAGGCGGCAGTGTTATGAACCGAGGCATGGTTTCGAAACTGATCCTGATGGCGATGTTCTCCGGAGCGTTGTCATTGATTCCGGCGCGGGCCAATGCGCAACGCGAAAGTGCGGTGAGGGTGGGGTCGACCACACAGGGGCCGTTTTATCACCTCAGCGAGAACGAGCTGCGCTCTCGCAAGCTGATGCGCGGCGTGGCCAATGTCGTGTTTGCCGTCGCTGAGATTCCCAATCAGGCTTTCCGCGAGGCCTACCGGACGAGCCCCGCGACAGGCGCGATCGTCGGCAGCGGCAAGGGCGTCGTCAAGGGCGTCAAGCGGGTCGGGGTCGGGTTCTGGGAGATCGCGACTTTTTATCTGCCGATGGCAAATCACTACGAGCCGTATATACAGCCTGAAGTGGTCATGATGGAAGACCTCCATTAGAGATTCAACACGAGAGCCTTTCGAGAAGGAGAAATAGGGTATGAAGAGTCGAGTTATGATGAGCCTGGCCGTGCTTGCAATGGTTTCGGCCTCCAGTTCGGTGACGGCTCGGAGCACGAATTACGAGCGTCGCCAGAGCGATACCGATAAAGCCTTCACCAAGCTGGGCCGCGGCGTTGTCAACGTCCTGACCTGCTGGGTGGAGTGGCCGAGCAACGTCGCCACCGAGTGGGAAAGGACCGACCCAATAACGGGCATGGTCGTTGGATCGGTCAAGGGCATCGGCTGGGGCTTTGCTCGCTTCGCGACCGGCGTGTACGAAACGTTCACGTTTCCGTTTCCCGTTCCCTCAGGCTATGAGCCGATGATGTTGCCCGAATACATCATCACGGACACTTGGGGCGATACCATCCCGGGTATCACTGAATTCGGCGCGAACGACCCGATGTATTCCGGGGATGCCCCCACCTATCCGCAGCAGTTTCGCAACTAGCGAACGTTTCGAGCCGTGCGGTCTTTGACGCGCATCGTTTGATTTGAAATACAGGCGCCCGGTTTGGCCATCGAGGCCGAGCCGGGCGCTTCTGTATTTGCGCGCTTATAAGAGCGGATCGGTTTTTCCGGGCCGCCGGCCCCGAGCTCGCGCCGCGACGCGTGTGAGAGGGCGATCGAATCAGGCCTTTGCCGCCGGTTCAGGTTCGCGCTCGATGCTGTAGCCTTTCATTTTTCGCCACAGCGTGGCCGGGTTGATCCCGAGTATACGAGCGGCGCGGGCGCGATTGCCGCCGGTGTGTTCGAGCGTCTGCAGGATATGCCTGCGTTCGAGTTCCCGGATCGAGATCGGCTGCCACTGGGCGTCGCCGCCGACCGCGGAGTTTGCCTCCGAATCCAGCGGAACTCCATTTTCGGCCCGTGAGGCGTGGGCGGAGAGGTCATGGTTCGCCACTTTGGGTTCAGCTTCGGCGTCGCCCGATTTTTTCTTCCGCCTCCCGGCCATGCCCTGGAGGATCGTGCTGACCTGCGTGCCCATAACCAGGGCACGCTCGATTATGTTTTCGAGTTCGCGGATATTCCCCGGCCAATCGAATTCGGAGAGGATGTGCATATCCTGCTGGTCGATGATTGACTCGGTCGAGGCCCCGGGCTTGCCGTACTTTCGAATAAAGTGCTCGACGAGAAGCGGGACATCTTCTTTGCGTTCGCGCAGCGCGGGGATGTGAATCGGCAGCACGTTGAGCCGGAAGTATAGATCCTGGCGGAAGAGGCCCTTTTCGAGGAGTTCATCGAGATCTCGATTCGTTGCGGCGATGATGCGGACATCGATGTTCTGCTTCTCATTGCTGCCGACTCGGTTGAATTCGCGCTCCTGGATCACGCGCAGAAGCTTGACCTGCATGTTCAGATTCAGCTCGCCGATCTCATCCAGAAAGATCGTGGTTTTATCCGCCACTTCGAAGAACCCCTTCGTCCTCATGGTCGCGCCAGTAAACGAGCCCTTCTCGTGGCCGAAAAGCTCGCTCTCGATCAGAGCCTCGGGGATGGCGGCGCAGTTCACCGCGACCAGGCGGCGGTCGCGCCGCGAGGAGTTATCGTGGATCACGCGGGCGATCAGTTCCTTGCCGGTGCCGTTCTCACCGGTCAGCAAGACCGTGGATTCGCTGGCGGCCGCAAGCCGGGCGAATCGAAGGACGCGCTGCATCGCCACGCTCCGGCCCACGATTTGATGCGTCCGCTGCGCGGATTCCAGAGCGCCGCCGTGAGCCTGGGGAGAATCTCGATGGGCAAGGTCGAAAGTCGTCGAAGCCTGATCCGAATCGACCATGATCGGATCGGACTCCGAGGGCCGTTCAGAATCGCGCCCCTGTTTCTCGTCGATCAGGTTGATGTGGTAGATCGCCCCAGGGTGGCCCGGGCGGCGGTCCAGAACGTGCTTGAAGAGTTCGAGCGATTCGACAAATTTCCCCAGCTCGAACTGCGCCACGCCGAGGTTTGAATTCACCTCGACGATGTCCTCCCTCTCTGAGCCGGAGCCCTGGCCCAGAGCCAGGAAGCGCTGATAGTAATGCTCGGCCTCCTCGTAACGCTTGCGCTGGAACTGAAGATTGCCCAGATGCCGGCAGGCCGGGGCGTGGCTGGGGTTCAGGTCCAGAGCCCGCTCGAAGTAATGCTCGGCTGCGTCAATCTGTGCGCGGTTCCAGCATGTGATGGCGAGGTAATAAAAGCAGTCGGCGCCGAAGTGGGCCCCATCGCGAAAGAAAAGCCCCAGGTAGAACTGGTCGGCTTCGAACTCAACCTCGGTTTCGGCGAGGCTCTCGAAGTGGGCCCGGGCGGTCTCCAGCTTGCCCTGATTGACGCAAATCTGACCGAGATTGTATCGGACTTCTGGTTTCTCGGGTTCGACTTCGAGGACCTGATCATACGCCCGCACGGCGGCTTCGGTATGCCCGGCATGATACAGCCCGTGGCCGTGGCAGAGGCGGACTTCGGGATCGCCCGGTGCAAGCTGATGCGCCCGAGTGAACTCTCTGAGCGCGGCCTCATAGCGAAGAGCTGTGAAATGCTCGACCCCATGGAGAAGCGTGGCGGCAACTCCACCAACCTCCTCGCCGCAGCCGGGGCAAGCGCGTGCGCCCGACGGCAGGGGATCCTGGCATCGGCGGCATCGGATCATGATTCCACAGGATACCGCCCGAGCCGCGCGCCGCAAAGCTCTATTTGCGTCAGACCGCCGCGCCGGGGAGCGTTACGCCGGCTTAAAATAGAGAACCATGGCCGCGCCCATCGCCGTGACCGCCAGCCCCGCGATGAATAACGGGTTCATCCCGTCCTTCGGCGGATGCAGGAGCATGGAATAGACGGCGTTGACCACAGGCGCGCCGCCGAAGACAAGCGGCATGACGACGATCGGACGGCCACCGGCCTTGAAAGCGAAGATCACCATCAGCGCGCCCAACGCGCCAAACGCTCCGGCCAGCGCAGCGAAGCCCACGCCGCGCCAGAAGCCGCCGGGCTCGGCCCCAGGGGCCGCCGCCTCGCCCTGAACCGCGAGCATGATGCTCGGGACGACAACGGCCATCACGAAATACGCCCCGCCCACGCAGAGGAAGGCTTTGAGCGCCCCGCCGAGGCCGACCTGCCCCAGGTGAATCGTCGGTCCATACATTCCCCAGAAAAGTGCCGCCCCTGCGGCGAATGCGATCCAAGCCATCTTAAGCACCCCACGATCGGAATTGATTTCAACTCGGCTTCGCGGCCGCAGCCGCTTTGCAAGGAGCATGACACACCGGGCGCACGAAGCGAGGCGGCATGGTATC
>JAJFLK010000158.1 GCA_021772735.1 Candidatus Sumerlaeota bacterium
GCAGGCGCTCGCGAATGAAGTGAACCAGCACCTGCTTGCGTCGGCCGTCGTACTTCTCTTCGAGGACGTTTCGCGCGATCGCTTTGAGCTCGTTCAGGCTGAGCCCCTGAAGGAATCGGCCCACGAAGCCCTTCCAGTATGGCGGAAGTTCGAGCAGGCGAACGAAGGGTTCGGGCACGCCGACAATATCAAAGCGAACCTTGCCGTCGCTGATCTTCTCGCGCCAGACCAATCCCTTGGAGCTGATTCCTACGAGAAAAGCGTCGAATTCCGCCGCGCTGTGCATGCCTGTTCGAAGGCGAAACTCTTTGACTGTCACCTCGCCTCCGTGGAGCGCCAGAAAATAAACAGCGTCGCGTTGCGAAAGCTCCAGTCGCTCGAAAGCCAGCTTGAATTGCGTCGGCGCCTGCAATCTCGGATAGAGGTAATCCGTCAGAGCAGACGTATCGGCCATGATTTCGTCTTCATCGGGCCGCAGATCCCAGTGCTCGCAGATCGAATGCAAGGATTCGAGCTTTGCCTGGCGCAGTTTGGCCTTAAGTTTCATGCTGGCGCATCTCCCACAGGCGTGGCCTGAGGTTCGGTCGCTCCGTTGATATTGGCCAGGTCGTCGATGTCGCGGATGATCCGATACCGATATCCCTGCTCGGTCAGGAAAAGCTGACGCTTGGCGGCGAAAGTTTTTTCGCGCGAATCTTCGGTGACGATCGAATAGAAGAAAGCCCGCTTGCCATCTGTCTTTGGCCGGAGGATGCGCCCGAGCCGCTGCGCCTCTTCCTGGCGAGAGCCGAACGTGCCGGAAATCTGTATCGCGACCGAAGCCGCAGGAAGATCAACCGCAAAATTTGCCACCTTGCTCACGATTATCAATTTGATCTCGCCCGATTTGAAGGCCGCATAAATCTGCGCGCGCTCGTCATTGGGCGTCCTGCCCGTGATGATCGGCGCGTCGAACTCGCGCGCCATCTCGTCGAGCTGCCTGAGGTATTGACCGATGATCATGATTTGGTCTTCGGGGTGTTCCTGGACGACGCGCTTTGCGATCTCCACCTTGCACGGGTTCTCCGAGGCGAGCCTGAATTTCGCTTTCGTATCGGCCACCGCATATTCCAGGCGCATGTCTTCGACGAGGCCGACGCGTATTTCGGTGCATAGCGCCTGCGCGATCCAGCCCTGGCGCTCGAGCGATTTCCACGGAACATCGACCTTCTTGGGCCCGATCAAGGAGAAGACTTCGGTCTCGCGACCGTCCTCGCGCACAAGCGTCGCCGTCAAGCCGAGCCTTCGCCGGGCCTGCAGGTCGGCCACGGCGCGAAATACGGGCGCCGGAAGCGTATGGACCTCGTCGTAGATGACCAACCCCCAGTCGGCGCTGTCGAACAGGTCCATGTGAACAAAGTCGTCGCTGCGGCTTTTGCGATACGTGAGGATCTGGTAAGTCGTGATTGTGACCGGCCTGATCTCTTTGACCTCGCCGCTGTATTCGCCGATGTCCTCGGGCTGCAGCGTTGTCTTGTCGAGCAGCTCATCGCGCCATTGGCGCAGGGCCGTGATATTGGTCGTCAGGATGAGCGTGCGTTGCCCGACCCGCTCAACGATCCCGATGCCGATGATCGTCTTGCCGGCGCCGCACGGCAGCACTAGCACTCCGGAGCCGCCGCGATTCGAGCCGCCGGCGTGGAAGACATCGACGGCATCGCGCTGATATTTGCGCAGGCCGAATGCCTCACCGCCGACCGTTATTTCGCGCAGCTCGATCTTAAGTGGTTTTCCGTCGATGTATCCCGAGAGGTCCTCGACGGGAAATTCTTTCTTGATGAGTGCTTGCTTGAGCGCCCCTCGATTTCGCTTGTCGACTCGAACTCGCGCCTTGCCCAGTTTCTTGCCCAGCAGGGGCTTGATCTGCTTGTCCGCCAGGAATTGAACGATCAGCAGGGGATCGCTCGATTCGAGCACCAGGCCGTCTTCGTCTTTGACCAGCCGGACTTTCCCGTAACGCGAGACCTGATCGCCAATCTCATAGAGGATGTTTTCCGGGACCGCGTAACGGGCGAATCTCTTCAAGGTTTCGATGATGGATTCAGCCATAAGGCCGGTGCTTGCAGCGTTCCACAGAGAAAGTGGGGTAATGCGGTAGGTGTGATAATGCTCCGGGCTCGTCACAAGCTCGGAAAACGCCCCGAGCAGGTCGCGAGCCTCTTCGAAATCCGGATGATCGGCTTCGAGGAGCATTGTCGCATCGGACTGAATGATGAGAGGGCGGTTGTCGGCCATAGACGCTTCTGGCGCTACCGTCGGGCGTGTGTGTAGCGCGATAAGATTCGCGGGCAACGGCTCAAGATCGGACCCGCCCAATTGTCTATTATCCAATGAGGCGCCGCGACGGTCAAAAGCTTTCGGCCCGTGACGCGCAAATCCTGTGGTATCACCGTTAAAGGCCTTGACGAGGATGATCTATTTTCGTCAAATTGACCCCGAGCCGTGTTCCGATTCGCCTGCGATGAGCGGATTCGAAAGCCGGACAACTGGAATCATGGAGGATCTTTCTCATGACGAAAGCCGTTGTCGCCGCGAAAGTCGCGGATAAGACGGGCATGAGCCGCAAGGATACGATGGATGCCATCGAGATCTTCCTCGAGAGCATCAAGGAAGCCCTCAAAGAGGGCCGCAAGGTCTCTCTGGTCGGATTCGGGACGTTTTATATGAAGGACAAGAAGGCCCGCAACGGCCGCAACCCGCGAACAGGCGAGCGCATCCACATCCCGCCCAAGCGGGTCGCCACGTTCAAGCCCGGGAAGGCCTTTCGAGAGATCGTGGATTCCACCCGGCCTTCCTCCGCTGAATAGCTCCGCCTCAGCCGACGATCACTATGAATGGCCCGCGATCGACATGCGCGGCCGACAATTTCCCCATTTGAACTCCAATCCTCAGCCGACTTCGCCCTCCGGACCCGCAGCGTTTAGCTCGGCCGTTGAACCCGGGGATGCTGGAATGCGTCTGGACCATTGGCTTGCGACGCGCATTGACGGCGTCTCTCGGAGTCAAATTCAGCGCCACATCCGCGATGGCAAGGTCACCGTCGGTGGGTGCGAGACGACGCCACGTCACCGCGTCAAGGAGGGAGAGGAGATCCTGGTCACGCCATTCGAGCGACCCGATTCGGGCAAGCTCGAACCTTTGGATTGGGAAATCCCGATTCTTTTTGAAGACGAGCACCTGATCGCCGTCGACAAACCCGTCGGCCTGGTCGTCCATCCGGCTCCCGGCCATACGAACGATACGCTTGCCAACGCGTTGCTCACCCATGTCGGACCGGAAATTGAGCTGATCGGGGGTGAGCGCCGCTGCGGCATCGTCCACCGGCTCGACCGCATGACAAGCGGCTTGATGCTGGTCGCCAAAACCGAGCTCGCACACGAGCGCCTGACGCACGATTTGGCAGAACGGATGATCGACCGCCGATACCTCGGTCTTGCGCTGGGGACGTTCAAGGAAGCCGAAGGAACTATCGATAAACCAATCGGCAGGCGACTGGGCGACCGCAAGCGGATGGGCATTATCCGCGAAGGCCGGCCCTCAAGGACGAGCTACAAAGTCCTGATCGAGGTGCATGCAACCTCGCTGATCCTCGTCCGGCTCCACACGGGTCGAACGCACCAGATCCGAGTCCATCTGCAATCGATTGGTCGGCCTGTGATTGGCGACCTGGATTATGGCTACACGAAAAAGCAGACGCTCAGCAGGTTCAATTCCGAGATTCGATCGAAGCTTGGGCCGGTCTTCCCCAGCCGCCAGTTGCTCCACGCCGCCGGACTCTGCTTCGCACATCCTGTTACCGGTGAGCAACTTCGTATCCTCAGTCCCATGCCGGCGGATATGAAATCTGTGATCGAAGTGCTGCTAGGCAGCGCGTCGACCGAGCAGCCCGCCGAAGTGATCTTCGCGCCCGTTGATGCGGCCGAGCCTCCGCCTGCCCCGGATCCGACGCAACCTTAAGTTTTCGGAAACTCAAACCCCAAACTCAATCCGCACGTCTGGGATCGACTTCAGTTTGATGGCGTCGGATCGCAGCCTCGATTCCAGCTTGACTCGCACCCCGAAAGGCCGCGCGCCTCGGTCTTTCGTCGGGAGCCAAATCCGACCTCGCTTCGCGCAGATGAACATCCCTCTGGGATCTCCCACGGCGGCGAACCCCGGCGACCAACCTTGATAAGGCTTCACTTCGACTTTCGCCTCAAGCTCATCCACAAGTTTTGGGACGCTCTCGGCGACAAGGCCGATCTCGTTGACATGCAAAATATCGGTCGGCGAGAAACTGCCATCCGCGGCATTGTCGAGCGTGTGATGCGCAATGAACTCAACGATATTCCCGGCAGGATCAAAGAAATACACCGCATGTGCATTCCATCGTTTGAAGTGGACGATCTGACGGCCCGTCTTATGCCAGGTGAGTATCTTCGCACGGCCCCGCGTCCATTCGATTGCCTTGTCCAGCTTGTTCTCCGGGATACTAAACGCGAAATGATAGAAGGGATTGTTTTGCGCCGCGCTTCGAGCGAATCGCAACCGGGTCGCACCGGCTTGAATAGTCACGCAACTCTCGTCTTCGCCGATAATGGGAAGCTCCAGCATGTCGGCATAAAATGCCCGCTGAGCTCGCACATCCTGGGTTTGAAGGGAGAGTTCTCGAATCGCAAGCTCGGGCCGAGCTTCCGTCGCGCACCAGGCCGGCAAGCTGAAAAGCCCCGCGTGCATCGCCGGCAGTATGACCCCCGCTCGAATGAGAAATTCTCGTCGACTAATCGCGTCTCGTTTTCTTTTCATGCTGAACGTCCCATCTCCTGCGTATCGCGTATGGAAGATCCGCTCGCCCGCTACTGGATCGTGCGCGGATACTTAAGCTTTGCTCAAGACGAATACGTAACCCGTCCTGGGCTCTCCTCTAAAGGCCAGCGTGATTTCAAACGCCTCGAATTCGGCGCCGCTGGATTCAATCAAAGCACGCTGCAAATCGCGCTCATGTTCTTCCTGATTCAGGATCACGCAGCGGCCGCCCGAAGCAAGCAGCCCAAAAGCGTGATTGAAGAGTTCGCGAGGCCGCAGCCTGCCGCTCGGTAGGCCCCAATGCAGCAGAGGGTAGGCGTCGAGGAACGGATGGAACCAGGTAATCAAGTCGTAAGTTCCGTTGTGTTTGAGCAGGTCGCCCGCTACGTATTGATGCGTATTCGTATTTCTCTCGGAGCTCTGTTGAATCGCCTGGCCTGCAAGGCGGCAGAAATAGTGACCGACGTCCGCACGGCTGTGGAGATTCCGATAAATGCGAAACGCGTCGAGCTCAATGCCCGTCAGCGTCACGCCTCGTGCCTGGCCGTGCCCGAGTCGCCGTTCCGCAACGCTCACCACCGCTGGGGCACAATCGAAATTCTTGGATCCTATGTCGAGGATACGCAGACGCCTTGCCGGCTCTCCTGCGTCGGGCTTTGGCCATTGGGATTCGCTGAGCAATTTGGACGAATCAAAAATCGAATCGAGCAGATCGGCAAAATAGAGGACTGAGATAAACGATTCACGCCGCAGGCGGGGCTCGAATCGCTTGAGGTCGTATCGCGCCCGCATTTGATCCGCGCGTGGCGAGGCGAGGCTCTCGCGCAGGCCCTCCGACAACTGATCGAGCGGTTCGGGAGCCTCTTCGTATCCTGCCCTGCGGAATCGAATCGCGCTTCGGAGCCGGAAAAAGATCGGATTCAATGCCGCGAGCAGCGCTTTTTCGAACGCCGCCCGGATCGCTTCGAAGCCTTGTTTCATGAGTGCTATACGGAGTCATCGCTGGACGCGAGAGCGCGCAAGTGAATTATTTTGCACTCCAGTATGGCCTAATGCTGAAGTTCACGATACCGATAAGACAATCAGGAATTCTCTCGCCGCTCAAGGATGAGCAAGGGGGGTCGGCCATCGGCGGACCCATGGAGCGGCATCATGATAAGCAACCTTACATCGGGCGTCGGAGCCATCAGGGAGAGCGCGGACCGTTTTGAGGGCAGCGCGGACCGGCTCGCCCGTCTCAATACCGGAGACGAAGCAGAGAGCCGGCCCGTCGAGCCGACTGAACAAACCGACGGCGGCCGCGAAGCCCGAGCCGACACGACCGGCGAGAAGCTCGTGCAGCAAGAAGACACGGTTAAGATCGACCGCGATAAGGTCGATCTCGCCCGGGAAGTCTCCGAACAAATACAGGCAGAAATCGGTGTCAAATCCGGTGTCGCGTTGATTCGATCCACGGACGAAACCCTGGGAACCATCCTCGATATTCTCGCCTGAATCGGATTTCCGATTTATACCTCGATCTGCGTCTCAAGGACGCCCGCTGCGTGTCGCTCCTCAATTCCCCTTGCCCGTAATGTGGGCGCTCTTTAGCTTGAATCCGAAATGATCCCGCGAAACGGACTGGCACGCTTGAGATGTTTGGGCGCGGCTCAAGTCGATAAACTTCGTGGCGTCATGATATGCAGTCACGCCTGAGATACTGCCCTGTAAACTTCGGACCCGAATTCGGCGCGCACGTTGTCAAAGAAATCCAAGAAAAGGTCGCGTAAAACGAAAACCGCTCCGCCGGCCGAGCCGCCTCGGGTGAGAGTTCTTCCGTGGGACAAGCGATGGGACGGCTTCATCGTTCTCGGTCTTGCTCTGCTCGTCCGGACGATCTACCTGCTTCAGATTCGCTCCGGCGATCCCTTCTACGATTTTACGCTGTCTGGCTGGGACCAGCACACGTATCAACGTCAGGCGCGAGAGATCGTTGCGGGCGATTGGCTCCTTAAGAATTGGGGGCTCTTTTACTACAACCCGCTCTACTCTTACTTCTGCGCCGTCGTTTACAAAATATTCGGACCCGATAATTTCAACGCGCTCCACTGCATCCAGGCACTTTTGGGAACGGCTACATGTTGTATGCTGTGGTCATTCGCCCGTCGATTTGTCGAACGTGGCGAAGCGCTTCTTGCGGCCGTCCTCGCCGCCTTCTTCGCCCCCTGGTTCTTTTACGAGCAGCTGCTTCTGGTCGAAGTGCTTGTCGTTTTCCTCTCGATGGCCTCGCTCTGGGCCCTGTCCGGGGCGCACCCTCAGGCTCGATACCGATGGCTTCGTTTGGGCGTCGCGGGAGTTGCCTCTGGCGTCTCATACATGGGGCGCGGCAGTTTCGCGCTCGTCGTTCTTTGCTTTGCGGCGTGGGTGATCTTTGTCTGGCGCCGAGCCCAAAGCGAAGGCGAGGAACGGCGAACGAGGAACAAACGTGCAGCGGCGGCCGTTGCTCTGTTTCTCGGTGCGGCTTTCATCACCCTCCTTCCGCTGGCTTGGCGCAATCATCATGTCGCCGGGCGTTGGATGTTCGGCACGACCAATGGCCCCGCCATGCTCTACCTTGGGAATGCCGCCGATTCGACCGGCGAGTTTTTCTATTCCGCCCGCTTTATGGAGGCGTTCGAAGAGGCCAAGATCGATCCGAATGCTTATAGAAATTACATGTTTGAGGATTTACGGGCCGAACCGGGAAAGATCGCAGTGAACTCGGCGCGAAAATTTCGCTACTTCTGGAACGCCTCGGACATCGCCGACAATACGAGCCTGCACGCCGCGAGAAATTTCTCGGCCCTCATGCGCTTCGTCCCCTTCGGCGCGCACGCTCTGTTCACGC